>NZ_CAXBOC010000179.1:0-9569 GCF_963976465.1 uncultured Cyclobacterium sp.
TAAGCTTGGTCATCACTGGTCTTTTTTAAGTCATGGGCTTTTCCAGCTAGGTGAACATAATGACTTGCTAAAACTGTGGAGTCAGCAAAGAAATCTTCATAGGTTAAAACCTCTTTTCCATCCCCAGCACTTCTACTAAGCGATAGAATATCTCCTTTGCCATTTTTATTCAGGAATTCATAAAGGTTTTGGCCTACAAAACCTGAAATGCCGGTAATTAATAAATTCATGCTCTAATGCTCATTAAAAATACGAATAAGTTTATCCAACAATAATTCTCTTTCAAAATTTCCCTCAAAATATTTTCTTGCATTAATGCCCATTTCTTGCCTAGTTTGAGAAGATTCCCCATATAATTTCAAAATTATTTCAGCTAATCCTTTAGGATTGCTAGCTGTGGCTACCAGTCCGGCTTTTGCCTGCAAAATAACATTTGCTCCTTCTCCGTCTAATGCTCCAATAATAGGTTTACCGCAGGCTAAATAAGATTGAACTTTAGATGGTATAGTTAAAGAAAATATTTTGCTTTCCTTCAAACTTACCAAAAGAGCATCTCCACATGCGAAAAAATCAGGCATATTATCCACTGGAAATGCCCCTAGTAAATGAAAATTACTATTCAAACCATACTCATTAACCTTTTGTACTACAAATTCCTTTTTCCTACCGTTACCTAAAATAACGAAATGAATATCTGGGTTCTTTTCCTTGACAATTCTAGCTGCTTCAATTATAGATTCAAAGTCCTGTGCTTCTCCGATATTACCTGCAAACATTACACTAAAGGGAACCTTGGGTACTAATTTCACAATACCATCATCCGGACGAACTATATTGTAAAATGATTCTGTAGAATTAGGATAATAAATGATTTTACTATTTGGCACACCTTGGTTAAGAATATATTGTCGAAACCCTTCAGATTGAATAAGTATCTTTCTAGAATTGCTGTAAATCCATCGGGTAACTTTATCAAGTTGTCTTAATACAAACCTATTATTTAATTGACCTGCTGCAGATACACTTTCAGGCCATAAATCTTGGACCCAAAAATAAATCGGTATGTTTAGTTTTTTCCCAAGGAAAACAGCTGGAATTCCAACTGTAATAGGGGAAGGCTCATATACAAAAATCAAATCATATTTCTCTCTAAGAAATAAAGCACGCAGAGTAGCTAAAAACGCAAAGGATAAATAGTTAATCATAAGCTTAACCCCAGATCCACTTCCTCTTGTAATCAAAGGGCTCCGATGCACCCTTATCCCTTTCCAATCTTCTTCCGGTTTATTGAAAAAATTATAACCTGGATAGTAACTTCCACTTGGATAATTTGGCTTCCCAGTAAGGACTTGAACTTCATTGCCTCTTTCCTTAAGGCCTACAGCTAAATCATTAATCCGAAAATTTTCTGGCCAAAAGTATTGTGTAACTATTAGGATTTTCAAAATGTATCTTTAAACAATTTACTTAAATGTATAATGGGTATAAAAAGATGAGTGGTTAACCATCCATATTTTCATATGTTCAATCATCACTTTATACGAAGGAACTTCATAATTAAAATCAGATCTTGAATTAACAAGGCTTTTATCAACCTTATAATCACTTTTCCCTTCAATTGGAATTTTATTTTCCTTGAAAGTTTGATTAAACAACTTTAGTAAATCATATTTTGCAATTTTATCACCATTAACAAGATGGTACAATCCTTTTAAATTTTGCTTTATTGCTTCATGGATGGCCTTCGCTAATTCGATCGTTGTAACGCCGGTCCAATATGCTTCTTTGTATCCGGATATTGGATTGGTTTGGTTTATAAACCAATGGAATAAGCCTATTCCATCTGATTTTAGTTCAGGTCCAATAATAGAAGTCCTAATAGTCAAATCACGATCATTGATTACTTCTCCAAGCGCTTTGGATTGTGCGTAAAAACCAATACCATTTTTAAAGCTATCCTCTGCATAACCTCCCTCTTTTCCTGAGAAAACACAATCTGTACTAATGTGAATTAATTTGAAACTAAACTTTTTACCTAAGGACGATAAAAAATGAGGAAAATAACTATTAAAAAAAATAGCCTGATCTGGACTATCTTCGGCTGTTTTATTTAATAAACCTATACAATTGATTACCACGTCAAATTTTTGATTCTCCAGAATTTCTTCTAGTTTTTCTGTATTTGAAACATCTAATTGAATAAAATTCTTACCATCCTCAGCCCCTCGTGCCATACCCCATATCTCATAAGTGCCTAATTCATTCAAATATGTCTTGACAACATGGCCAGCCATTCCCTTGGCCCCGATAACTAAAATCTTTTTCATAAAATTATTTTTTATTTATTCCAAATTACCCGATCAACTATTGAAGAATAGCTTTGAATAACTTTTATTACTCTTTCAGAGGTATTAGGTACATTGTACTCGGCTGGTAAATTAGCTACATCAGTAACAGGCAACTTAGAAGAAATTTCAATACTATTTAATATTTGTTCCTCAGTAATTCCACCCAATACAATTGTACCGGCATCTATTGCCTCTGGTCTTTCTGTACTAGTTCGAATACTTACTGCCGGAAACCCCATCATTGCAGACTCTTCACTAATAGTTCCACTGTCTGATAAGACGATAAAAGCATTTTGTTGCAATTTCACATAATCAAAAAATCCCAATGGTGGAATGTTGCTAATTAAAGGGTGAAAGGTAATGTTATTATTTTCGATCCTTTTTCTGGTCCTGGGGTGGGTAGAGAAAATTATTGGAAATTGGTATTTATCAGCAACAGCGTTTAACCCTTTTACTAAAAGTTCAAAATGGTCTTTTAAATCAATATTCTCTTCTCTATGAGCACTTACAACTAAATATTTTCCGGTTTCAAGTTTTAACCTTTCGACGACATCACTGTCTTTAATTTTAGTTTCATATTTATTTAAAACTTCTCTTAAAGGGGATCCTGTAACAAATACGTGGTCCTTTCTGAACCCTTCACTTAACAAATATCTCCGACTATGTTCGGTATAGGTTAAATTTATATCACTAATATGATCAGAAATTTTACGGTTTATTTCTTCGGGGACATTTTGATCAAAGCACCTATTCCCTGCTTCCATATGAAAGATGGGAATTTTTAGCCTTTTTGCAGCAATCGTGCAAAGCACACTATTAGTATCACCAAGTACCAAGAGGGCATCAGGTTTTTCCAAAGTAAGTATTTCGTAAGATTTAGCAATGACATTACCAATTGTTTCTCCCAAATGATTGCCTGCTACATTTAAAAAATGATCTGGTTTTCTAAGATCTAAATCCTCGAAAAATATCTCGTTTAGGGTGTAATCGTAATTTTGGCCAGTATGCACCAAAACGTGATCAAAAAATAAATCACACTTTTTAATGCATTCTGCCAACCTAATAATTTCAGGGCGAGTCCCTAAAACTGTAACTACTTTTAATTTACTCATCTCTTATTTGTTTTTTTTGCTGTTAGTCTACCATTTATACCATAAACTTTTATCAAACCTGAAATCATCATTTTGAGATTCCTCTATAGAGAAATTAGAAAAAACCATCAATTGAGAATTTGGAGACGTAGCTTGAAATCCATTTACATATCCTCCTGGAATAATTAAAACTTGGGGTTCAGAAAAATCAAGATGGTATTCAATTGGTTGATTTGCTATGGTTCCTAGATTCCAATCTTTTATTTTTACCAAAACAATTTTAAAGGAACCTGAACTTACATAAAACCATTTGGATTCCTTTTTATGCCCCTGCCAAGCCCTAATGACTTCAGTATTTGAGTGACAAATATTATAAAACCTTTTAACTTCTGAAAAATCAAATTCATTCACAAAGGAAATACTACCTCGTTCATCTGAATGAATTCCTCCGTTAATAATTTTTGGGGTTTTCATGATATCTTATCCTTCATATTGATCCACATCCTTTTCACCAAAAACTTCTCTTTTAATTAATGGCAACTTGCTCAATAATTTTTTCATACCATTGACATCCAATTGTTCAGTGTTATGAGAATGATAATCCTCTACCTTAGAAATATCCTTTTCACCTTCAAAAAAGTATTGATTGTAATTAAGATCTCTATTATCAGCAGGAATCCTATAAAATTCTCCCATGTCATTGGCTTTTAACATTTCTTCACGGGTACACAAAGTTTCGTACAGTTTTTCTCCATGCCGTGTACCAATCACCTTTATTTCATTATTCGCATTATTCAATTCCAATAGAGCTTGGGCTAAGTCTCCAATTGTACCAGCAGGAGCCTTATTCACAAAAAGATCTCCTTGATTCCCATGTTCAAATGCAAAAAGGACCAAATCAACCGCATCTTCTAAGGACATCAAAAAACGTGTCATGCTGGGATCTGTAATAGTAAGAACTTCACCATTTTTGATTTGTTGTTGAAATAAAGGTATCACAGAACCTCTAGAGGCCATTACATTACCATATCTGGTTAGACAAACTGTAGTTGCATTATTGGGTATATTTCTTGACGCAGCAATGGCAACTTTTTCCATCAGTGCTTTAGAGATTCCCATAGCATTAATTGGATAGGCAGCCTTATCAGTACTCAAACAAATGATTTTTTTAACATTATTAGATATCGCAGCATCTATAGCATTTTGAGTACCAAAAACATTAGTTTTAGTAGCCTCTATTGGAAAAAATTCACAAGACGGAACTTGTTTCAGGGCAGCAGCATGAAAAACATAATCAACACCTCTCATGGCTCTTTCTATGCTATCATAATTACGGACATCACCAATATAGAATTTAAGTTTGGGATGATTTAAAGCAACCCGCATATCATGTTGCTTTTTTTCATCACGAGAAAAAATGCGAATTTCGCTAAAATGATCTGTGTTTAGAAAACGGTTTAAAACGGCGTTCCCAAAGGATCCAGTTCCTCCAGTAATTAAAAGTGTTTTATTTTTGAACATGTGATAATTTTTTATATAACTTTTCCCAATGAAATATATTAGATTTAATATCAAAATTATTAAGACATAAGGAATAGGCTCTATCCCTCATTTTCAAATAATCAATTTTAGGTAGGTCAATTAATTGAACTATAGATTTAGAAATTCCATCTACAGAACCCTCAGTCCAATAGCCTGCATTAAATTTTGTTAAAGATTGCCAAGGAGTATTTTTTGAAGCGATAACCGGTGTACCTTGCGCCAATGCTTCTAAAACTACATTACCGAAATTTTCAGATTGTGATGGTAAAACCAATGCCTGTGAAGAGGCTATAAGTTTATCTTTATAACCACCTTGAACATGTCCCATAAAAGTAACAGAATCTTGAATATTTAGGGTTTTGACAAGTTGTTTTAGCCGTTTTTCATAAGCTATTTCGTATGGTAGACGAGCTGATCCAACAATTAAAAGATTCAATTTAACCTTCGAAAGCTTCTGAGATAAGACAACTGATTTTATCAAAACATCAATATTTTTGATTGGATTGATTCTTCCGATAAATAAAAGCTGCCCATTTGTAATTTTTACGTTTCGTTTAAGTGGCATTTTAACGTAATTAGGAATAGTAATTATCTCTTTGGCTCTAGGGAAATATTTATTAATAATATTAGATTCAAAATTATTTGTTGCGTGGAAAATTACTTTATTTTGAAATATTTTTATAAAAAAAAGAAATATTCTTTTCTGCAAACTTTTATTTTTTAAAGCTGCTGGATAGAGTTCACCTCTAGGTGATAAAATAATTTTTTTCCTATTAAATGTAGCTTTAATCAATAGTGGTAAGGTAGGAAAGAAAAAGAGACTGGAAAATTGAACAACATCACTTTCATTTATTAAATCAAATCCATATTTTAAAAACTTTATTCTACTGCTATCCAAAAACAAAACTTGATGACGTGGGGAATTTATAGCATTTGACACATCATGAAGGGATTTTAGAGGATCTAACCCAAAGTTTGTAGATAAAACAGAAATATCAAATTCCCTTTTATTAATTTCAGAATTTAACCAATACAAAGTATTAGCAGGACCTCCCGCTTGCGATGGATAATAACATAAAAGTGGATGAAAGATTTTCATATAATATTACGCAGAACTTTAGCTGGATTACCACCTACAATGGTATTAGAATCAACATTTTTTGTAACTATTGAACCTGCTGCAATAATAGAATTTTCACCAATAAATTGTACATGAGGTAAAATTATTGCATTTGCACCTATCCAAACTCCATTACTTATCACTTTGGATAACTTATTAGGTTTTGAAAATGGATTAAGGCCATGATCATGACTCATAATATTAACATGCTCAGAAATAACTACACTATCTCCTATTGTAAGATTACCACTAAAATCAAGTTGAACCCATTTATTAACTTGAGAATTATTACCTATAGTCAACTCACTTTCAGGAAATTCAGAAAATATACTAACTTCCCTGCCTAAAGAAACATTATCGCCCAAAATAAGATTACGAGGATATCGAATAGAAACTCCCTTTTGTACTATTAAGTTAATTCCCACTTTTCCTAAATTAAACTTCCAAAAAAAACTGGAAATTTTCTCATAAACAGAAACATAAAGTACCCTGATGAAAACACTCAAAAATTTAATTAACCCAAGAGGTTCTAAATTCCAATATTTAATAAACTTACTTTTCATTGATCAATTTTTTTAAAAGTAAATCGGAATGTGATAATAAGGAACCATTTAATATTTCCTTTAAAGTTTCTTGTCCTTTTCTTCCAACTTTTTCTAGAACTTCTACCTGATCCAAATATTGGTTAACTATAACTCCAGCATTTGTAGAGTCTTTAACAGGAATTTCAATACAATTATAAAGATGCTTCATTCTTCCAGAAATCCCACCAACAAATGTGGTAAAAATAGGCAACCCACTTGCCATTGCCTCGTAAAGCACCCTAGGGAAACCCTCATCATGAGATGTGAAAATAAAAGCATCGGCATTATCATACATCAACTTCAATGAATCTTTATCTGAAATCAAACCATGAAACATTATATATTCTTGAAGACCTGAGTCAGTAATAAGAATTTTTACTTTATCAAACAAATCACCTCCTCCAACTATATTTAGCACGAAATTGAAATCATTAAATTTCAATTTCTTAGCAATTTCAATTAATTCATATATACCCTTCCTCTCCTCAACTCTACCCACAAAGAGAAGATTAATTAATTTAGGAGCATCGTAATTTCGATCAAGATTAAAATCGGAAAGTTGAATATTAATCATAGGTTTTATAACATCTACATTATCACAAAATCTTAAAAGATCATTTGATAATGAAGGAGAAACAGAAAGAATGAATTTTGCCCTATTTAAAATAATGCGATCAATGAAACTTTGATTATAATACTGCCCCCTAATATAAAGCCCAATTGGCTTTCCCAATAAATTCGCAACATATGCCATAATTTTACCAATAGTCCCTGGGTAAAAAATGTATAGAAAATCATAACTCCTTATCAATTGAAATATTTTAATAAAGAAAGAAAGTGACTTTATATTAGGAAGAAGCTCAAAGTTTAAAGAATGAGTAACTAGATCAAAATTCAATAAATTATTATTTTGGTCATAAACCGAAGAACTTTGTGTAAAACTAACAGAATGAACTTCACTTATATCTTGCAAAAAATTTCCAGTATGATTATTTATAAAAAAAGAAATATTATTATAAACACCAATAGAACCATTACCAACAACTAGAATTTTCATCAAGAATTAACTTAAAATATAACTAATTTAACAATTATTTAATCTTTAAAGATAGAAAAAAAAAGAGATCAAATCAAAATTTAAATTTTTTATTATTGACAAACACTAATAATATCATAGGTAAGAAAAGCTTGAAAATTCGTCCTATCACATGATAGGTGAATATGTAACCAATACTAAATCCAATCCCAACAGAAACTAATGCAAATGCATAAGATGTATAAACATCTTTTGAATGCCTGAAAAATGAATCAAAATGAATAATTAAAAGGACTGTAAGAAAAGGGTATATAAAAAAGAATAATAAACCCATATGCATATATCCTTGGATACTCATAGGCAATATCCTGAAACTTGCCCTATTAAGAAAAATTGCAATCTTTTCATTAAAAATATTACTAGTTCTATTATCCATATTTGCAAACCTATGAACTAAAGGGATAGAACTTAAATAGTCATTTGCGATAAGTTCACCATAATTCTTTTCATCATACTGACTAAACCCATATAATCCTTGATAAATACTTGGAAAGCTACTTGTATAGTCATTAACAAAATTTGAAAAGTAAGCAGGTCCAATTAAATCCCCTACACCTTCAGATATAGAACTAGTACGAAACTGCTTATAAATTGTTAGAGTTAGCATAAGAATAAAGAAATATATTGAAATGAAAATCAAAATTTTCTTACTAAATTCTTTATAAAATTTAGACACTATAAAGAAATATGATAAAAAAGGTAACAGAATACTGGCCCTACTTACTCCTATATAGAATAAAGTAAAAAAGAGTATTGAAAGTATAGAAAGAAAAATAAATAATTTTTTTTTGCTGGAATGAAATTTCCAGCAATACTTTTCAAATAAATATAAATTTAAAAAAATTATAGAAAATTTAATTAATTCAAGCCCAAAAGTAGGACCATAAACTACTTCTTCATCACCAAATGAATACGAAGGATCTGCATATCTAGAAGAGTCAAATACAAAATTGAAATTAATTAAAAGTTCAGGAAAAAGAGTTATAACCCCTAAGGAAAACGATACTAATAAAAAAATGAATAAAGGATTTGATTTTTTTTTAAAAATTATTGAAACATTATTTCCTTTTGCGAAATACTTAATAGTTAAAAAGATCACGAACATTTCTACTAAAATGATATAGTAAGAATGATATACATATTCACTAATTAAAGTTCTTGGAATTATATCAGATTCGTAATCACTGAGTATATAAAATGGAAAAAAAAAACACATACCTCAAAAACATTATGCAATGCATAACTATTAAACCCGGGCCGTAATATATTTTATGAGAAGAAAAGAACCATAAACAAAAAGTAAAAGCCGAAGGAATAATAAAAATAAATTCTAAGTTACTTTCATAAACATTAAAAAACGATAAATATAAACTATAAAATGAGACCAAAAAAGACATTATAAATAGCGTCCCCGGTAACGAATATATATTCAGTGTGCCTAAGTACCAACTCTTATTCATGAAATAAAATGATTATTATGACAAAATAAACACAAAGCTGTTTTAGATACTTTCATTAGAAGTATTGACACCTTTATTTTTTAAAGCAAACAATATTTCTTTTAAATCATCTACGACTCTCAATTTTAGAGTTAATGCAATTATTAAAAACAAAATTAAACCACCTATAAACTGTATAATCAATACCCATAGGTCGTTAATTGTCAGGAATTTACAACTGAAATAATACAATAAACTAAATAAAGCAGCAGAAATTAAAATAGTACCAGAAATATCTTCAAATTGTTCTGTTAATTTATAACCAATTTCACGTCCAGAATAATACATT
>NZ_CAXBOC010000180.1:0-9549 GCF_963976465.1 uncultured Cyclobacterium sp.
TTTCAGCCAATTGTACACCTCTTGCACCCTCTTTCATATCCCAAGGGAAAGGAGAATCCGTAACAATATGCTTCAAGAACAATTCCCACTGTACTTTAAATGCATTGTCCATAGGCTCTTGCTCCGGCACCTTAGACCAACCTTCGTAAAACTCAATTGGTTGAGGGATATCAGGGTTCCAAACCGGTTTTGGGGTATTTCCATAATGCTGTATATAACATTCCCTTAGACCGGCTACTGCAGAACCTTTGGTTCCATCCACTTGTACTGTAAGCAAGTCATCTCTTCTTACCCTTACCGTCCAAGATGAATTAAACTGGGCAATGATATCACCTTCCAATTCAAATGTTGCATAAGCAGCATCATCTGCTGTACATTTGTAAGGTTTTCCTTGCTCATCAACACGTTCCTTGATGTGCGTAGCTCCCATACAAGATACCGCCTTTACTTTACCAAAGATATTGTCCAATACATATCTCCAATGGCACAACATATCTACGATGATTCCTCCGTCATCTTCTTTTCGGTAATTCCAGGAAGGTCTTTGTGCAGGAATGGTCTGTCCTTCAAACACCCAGTATCCAAACTCACCTCTTACAGAAAGAATCTCGCCAAAAAATCCATTTTCAATAAGTCTTTGAAGCTTTCTTAAACCGGGAAGCCATAACTTATCCTGAACTACCCCATTTTTTACACCAGCTTCTTTACAGATTTTATGCAATTCCAAAGCTGTCTCCGTATCTACAGCTACCGGTTTTTCACAATAAATATGTTTACCTGCTTTTACCGCTTGCTTTACAGCATCAGCTCTTCTGCCTGTGGTTTGGGCATCAAAGTAAACACTGTATTGGTCGTCATTCATGACACTGTCCAAATCCGTAGTGTATTTGGCCACACCTGATCGCTTACTTAAAGCTTTTAATTTGTCTTCATTTCTACCTACCAAAACCGGGTCAGGCATAATGGTATCCCCATTGTCTAACTTCACCCCGCCTTGTTTGATAATTTCTGCGATACTACGCATCAAATGTTGGTTGGTGCCCATCCTTCCGGTGACACCGTTCATGATAATTCCTACCTTGTGTTCCATTTCTATATTTTTTTAACTCTTATAATAACTTTCAACAATCTTGTCTAAGAACTCTTTTTGGTCTCCTGCCCAGTGCCTGTCAGAAAAAATTTCTACTTCATTGAAGCCGGAAAATCCTGCTTCCTCGGCCCATCCTCTGATGGTTGGAATGTCTATACAACCTTCTCCCATTAAACCTCTGTCATTCAAGAAATCAACAGTTGGGCTCATCCAGTCACATATATGAAAGGCATAAAGATTGTCGTTTCGACCACATCTTAAAAGTTCTTCTCTTAAATCAGGATCCCACCACAGGTGGTAAACATCAGCGGCTACACCAACATGATCTGAACCTATGGCTTCTGCCATATCATTGGCCTGTCCCATGGTGTTCACTGCAGATCTGGTATCTGCATACATGGGATGCAAAGGCTCTATGGCCAACTTCACTCCATGCTCTATTGCAAAAGGCAATACCTTTTCAATCCCTTCTTGGATTTGTTCACGAGACCTTACTAAAGATTGACCTGGATCAGCACCACATACCAATACAATCATGGGAGCACCCAATGCAGCAGCCTCTTCAATGGCCTTATAATTGTCTTGAATGGCCTGCTCTCGGGTCTTTGAAGACACCGACGGGAAAAACCCTCCCCTCACCAAAGATACAATTTCCAAACCATGGCTTCTCAACCTTTCTCCGGAAGCAGCTATATCTCGTCCTCCAAGATATTGGCGCCACACGGAAATTCCTTTGACTCCTACTCTTTCATAGTTTTCAGCGGATTCTTCCAAGCTCCAAGGCTTTGTGGTAATGGTGTGAATACAAAGCTTACTTAAATCTTTTATAGGTTTCGGACTCATGACAGACAATTAAAGAAAGTGTAGTAAGTATCTTTATCTATGATGCGTTGTACATACAAAGCCAACTCTCTTGCATGATAATCTCCCCACATGCTGGATTCATTACAGGCAATTTTTTGACCTGCAGGCACATTGTCCCATCCGTTTGGTTCGTGATAAATGGAGTGCAAAATCAATCCTTGGTGATTTTTATCTGTGCTTAGGTAGGGCTCGTCCAACAAAGTTTTGAGAACGGTAAGCCCTGCTTGCCAGTATGTATTTCCTTTTTTCTCATCCCCGTTTTTCTTTAGGTAATGACCTAGTCTCAATAATCCTTGAGCACCGATGGCAGCTGCAGAACTGTCTACCGGTTCAAAGTCATTGTAAGGGTCCGCAGGACGAGAAAGATAATCTCCAAGTTTATGAAGATTAGGTGCTCCTGTATCCCAATAAGGGATGCCGTCCGTAGGTGTATGCTCAATATAAAAATCGCAAGATGCTGTAGCTGCCTTTAGCAAAAATGCTTTGATCTCTGCAGGGTCTCCATAGGCTTTTAACGAATTTTCCGATAAAGTTTCTATGTATTCTAGCTCCTCAGCAAAACCACACATGGCCCAGGCCAATCCACGTGTCCATGTCGAAAACCCAGTATATCCTTGCTGAGAATTAGGGCAACGAAAATTGCCGTCATTGGTATTAAAGACACTTTCGTGTGCCGTCCTACCCCAGAGATCATACCTGTCTCTACCTTCACCATAATAGACAGAATAATCGGCAGTTGCTTTGGCATGTTGTAATCCCCTAACAAGAAGATTGACTTTCTTGTCATTCTCTTCTTGGAGCACATGTCCCAAGCTATGGCTAAGCATTAAAATCCTTACGGTTCTAATGGTATCCACAAAGAGGGAATGGGGACCATTGAAGGAATACATGAATCCACCATCTTTGATGGGAGACCATCGGCTGGCTTGCACAGCTCCTGAAATCTTCAAGGCCAGTTCGTAATAATTTTTTTCCCATTCAACATATGGAATTTTTTCCTCCACCATTAGTCTCAACAAATTACCATAGGTGCTGACATTGTTGAAACCATGGTCATGTACTCCAGTGTGGCTGATGTGAGGGGCCATGTATTGATGTGTCTTTAGCTTTCCTTTTTCGAGATAACTCTTTTCACCTGTGGCATCAAACTGCAAGATGGAAGAGCCAAACTGAAAGCCTTGTGTCCATTCGGTCCATCCTCTGGTTGCATATTTTCCGTCTACAGTAAAAACCGGGGAACCTTGATTTTGGGGATATTCCTTTTCAATTGCGGAGATTTTCTCAGCAGAGAGTTGCCAAAATTTATCCAGAGCAGATTTTAAATCTTTGGCTTGGATTTCAGAATCAATTGCAATCATAAATTTAATGGGTTTAAGTTTATTTTGGAATTGGGATTTGTACCTTTAAAATTCAGTATTATAATCTGATTTCTAAAACGTCAAATCATGCACTTTTTGTTTAAGATGATAAAGATATCTTAAAATTTATCAAGTATAAAGGCATTATTCACTCTATTGCTGGTACTTTTCGTTTTCTACCCACCTAAACTCTGATGGGGAAACCCCTGTTTTCTTTTTAAAAATTCTGCTAAAATAGGATGGATCAGGGTAATTCAGTTCATAAGCAATTTCCTTATTCGAAAGGTCCGTATAGATAAGATACCGTTTGGCTTGAAGCATTAGACGCTCCAAAATCACCTCTCCGGCAGTCATACCGGTTATTTTTTTCACATGTTTGTTTAAAACACTAGGCGAAAGCTTCATTCGATCTGCAAAATCCTGAACCTGATGTACTTGCTTAAAATTATGTTCAACGAGGGCATTGAATTGTTGAACCAAAACAAAATCCGGATCCAATGTATTATTTTTGTCAGCAAAATACCTAAGGTAATATTGCTTGCATTTGATCAGAAAAATTTGAAGGTAATTATTTAGAATGGCCGTGGTAAAGCTGTTCCATTTTTTGTATTCTTTTCCAATCGCCTCAATCAAATCTAAAAGTTCCTTAAAATCCTCTTCATTTAAGTTAAGAATTGGGACCAAAGTAGGGTTATTGAAATAAGGAAGTTGAAAAAGAAATTCTTCATTTTTCGTATCTAAGGCATAAAATTCTCTAGAAAAAACCATAAGGTAACCATGGTAATCATTTTCTCTACTTATTTTATGTACTTGTCCGGGGGTTAGAAAATGTACACTTCGCGAATGGATGCTATGGCTATTGAAATCAATCTCATGCTTCCCTGCTCCGTTTACAAAAACACATATCTCATAGTATTTATGTCGATGAGGTCTATCAGTCTCATGAGGGTAGGTACTATTTTGAATGGTTTTTCCTTGAACTTCATAAATTTGGAACGCCCTTTTGTTGGTGATTTTGGGCATCTCATACGTCTTGATAGGCTCCTGCATGTCAATCGTTGCGTTAAAACTCTAAGGTAATCAAAAAAATAAAATGTATTTTTCAAAAATCGTTAATAAGCGAGCTTAAAACAATACAATTTTTATCAATACAATAACCATGAAACCTTAAAATTAAATATAATGTATTAATTAAGTATTTTCATTATCATATTTTTAACTTTAATAGGTTTGTTTTACCTTTGAAATATCAGACAGAGACAAAAGGTCTTTGGGTAGTAAAGGGAAGCTTTATTACTGATATATACTGTAGGATGATGAAACTGGCAGACATGCCCTCCTGTCTCGGGGGTGGAGATCACAGGATAAAGAAGATATCGAGCTCGTATTTTTCCTAACTGCTCCGTGGAGGTTCGACTCCTTCTCCTACAGCAGGTTATTTTGGGTTTATTGTTAATTGACTAAAGCTATGAGACATTGTTTCATAGCTTTTTTTGTTTGCTAGCCCATATTAAACAGTCAAAAGGGGTAATAAAATAGGTAATAAGGAAAAATAAAATAGCCATAAAAATAAAAAAGCAGGGGAATATCCCCTGCTTTTTATTTTGAAAACTAAACCAACTATTATTTAACTACCATAATACAAACAAAATTAACAATACCTGATTAAAAACCAAATTAACCTGATAAAAAATGGTTGATAATCTATTTTTTGTTACCCACTTTATACAATATACCCAATGCTAAGCCCTGGCTATATTGAACCCCCGGATCCTGATCTATATCATATAAAGATATCCCTGTAAGGGTAACATTGATAATACTTGAAATTTTTGCCGTAAGTGTTACATCCAATCTATGATCTATATTTTTCAATGATAAGGTCTCATAGTTGGCAAACATGGTGTATCTAGATTTTAGGTTAAGGTTTTCTGAAAGATTTTTGTCAAGACTGGCGAATACCTGCATGGCCAACCACTCTACCCTTACCGTTTCACCTGCGGGCACCCCATAGTTTGCCGGTACATTTGCAATAATTTGATCGTCTGTTACGAATGTAAACCTGGGGGAAAATGGACCTATCCTTAAGAAAAACTCTTTATTTGGTTTGAACTCAAAACCTAAGGATGATGTCAAATAGCCAGGAGCCATAAATTTAGAGATCAAAGACTTTGTGCCATCTTCATTGTATTTGTAACCTTCTGCAAATTGTGAAAGGTAATTTACGGAGAAGTAACTTGACCACTTTTTGCTCATCTGGTAGCCTAATTTTGAATCTAAAAATATTCTGTCATTGGACTTTCTAGTTCCTTCCCCTTCATTTCTTACTATTCCGAATAATAGCTCCAATTCATTGTCCCAGGATATTTTATCTTTTTGGTAAAGGGCTTTTCCTGCAATGATACTACCAAATGCCACAGAATTAACCCCGCCGGCTTTCCAATTATTACTAAATCCGGCTTGATTGAAATTCAATCCAGCACTGAATTCGGATTGCCAATAGGATGTATCTGTTGGAATTGGTTCCGGAACGTTGGTACCACCTTGCGCCATAGTTAAACTTACTGCTAAAACAAAAACCAGTAATGTTAGTATAAAATTTTTCATGCTTTGCTTCATTAATTTTCAATATTTGCGTATTCTAAATATAACTGCTCATAAACTTATACCTAAATACCTTTACTTAAATTTATCGGTTATAAGTCTAATTTGATTGCTAAATCTAAACAAAGCGCAAATTTATGGAAAATCAAACAGAAGAGACACTGATTGTTAGAGATTTTTTAGCTCGCCAGAGGACAAAGCTTGCAAACGACCGCACCCTATTGGCCTATATTAGAACTAGTTTATACTTTATTGTAAGTGGTACGGCATTAATTAAAGTTAATGACCTTGCGAACGTTAGGAGCCTCGGATATTTATCTTTCCTGATCAGCGTAATTTTATTAATCACCGGATTTATCAACTATTTCAAATTAAAAAACAAACTATCCAAAGGTAAATACCAAAAAATGTAAATTGACTTAGATTGCAAAATACCAAAAAAATTGGTAGACTATTTGCAACTTAACCTATAACACCAACGCTATTTAAGATGAAATTTTTAGGAATAATTTTAATCATTGCAGGAACAGTCATGCTTTTAATTACAGGCATTTCCTTTACAACCGAAGAAACTATAATTGATGCCGGACCATTAAAAATTAGTACAGACAAAGAAAACAACCTCGAATGGCCTCCTTACGCCGGAGGCATAGCTATCGTGGCAGGTTTTATTTTAATGGCAGCGGGAAAAAAGAAATGAGCAAAAAAAGGGGGAATTGACACTCCTTCATTACACCTATAAATAGACAAGCAGGGTTTAGATCAAAAAAAGCTACAACCAAATAGTCGTAGCTTTTTTAAATGCTATTTTTTAAATATTTCAATCTATTAATTTGACATCCTCTATCATCGCAGGTTCTAACTCAAAAAACCTTTGGTGAATATTGAAAATCTCTTCTCCGTCTTTTGGTTCTTTACTTATGTATTTCCCATCCTCTTGCATTACATAGGCATTTACATTGTCCAAGAGATTGTACCTGAGGATATTCATAAGTTGTTTTTGAAGAAACTCATTTTCAACTTTAAATAAAGACTCCAGACGTTTGTCAAAGCTTCTTACCATTGCGTCAGCACTTCCAACATAAATTCTGGGATCACCATTGTTATGAAAATGATAAATTCTTGAGTGTTCAAGGAAATCTCCCACAATTGAGATCACTTCAATGTTTTCACTCAAGCCTTTTCGCCCCGGCCTTAAACAACATATACCGCGCACAATCAACTTAACCGGTACGCCAGCTTGCGAAGCTCCATAAAGTGCATGAATAAATTCAGAATCTTCTAACGAATTGATTTTAATAAAAATGCCGGAAGGCAAGCCTTTTCTAGCATTTTCAGATTCAATTTCTATAAATTCTATCAAATTGTTTCTCATATCTCTTGGGGAGGTTATAAGATTTTGATAGCTAGTAGGTGCAGAATGACCTGTAATTACATTAAAGAATTCCGACACATCATTGGCTAAGGTTTCATTGGTAGTTAATAGACCGATATCCGTATATATCCTACTGGTTTCTTCATTGTAATTTCCGGAACCCAAGTGCACATAACGTGTAACTCTGTTTTCTTCTTTCTTAACGATTAAAAGTAATTTAGTATGGGTTTTAAAATTACTTACGCCATAGATTACAAAACACCCAGCCTTTTGCATTTTTTTGGCTTCTCTGATATTGTTTTCCTCGTCAAATCGAGCCTTCACCTCAAACAACACAGAAACGTGTTTCCCATTCTCCACCGCTTTAAGCAAAGCTCCTACAATTCGAGAATTTTTAGCCAACCTGTAAATGGTCATTTTGATGGCCATCACATGTGGATCATCTGCCGCTTTATCTAAAAGCTCCAAAATAGGCTCCATATCATTATAAGGGTGGTGAAGTAGAACATCCTTGTGTTTCAACACCTCAAATATATCTTCAGAGGCTGCCTCAGGATAAGACAATGGCGGTATGGGAGTAGGAGCAGCTGGCATTTTATCTTTAAACCTTTTGTTGCCTATTACCTGCCAAAGTCCGGTAAAGTCCATCAGACTTTTCCGCTCTATTTTAAAGATACTGTCATCATGTAAGGTCCACCGTTGTTTGAGCAAATTAACCATCCACTTGCTGTACCCTTCTTCAATTTCTATTCTAACAACCCTGCCTGTTTTTCTTTCATTCAATTTGCGTTTGACTTCTTCCAGAAAGTTGGTATCCATGTCTTCACTTTCCTCCAAGGTAAAATCACCATTTCGAGTAATCCTGAAAAGGTTAATGGATTCTATGTTTACATTTCTAAACAAGGACACAATATGCTCCCTGATCATTTCTTCTATGGGAACATAGATGGTCATATCTTCTCTCTCAAGTTCAAAAAACCTTGGGATATTGGAAGGAATTTGTACAAAAGAAAGCTTTTTATTATCCTTTTTCTCCCCGGGGCCTATGGTTACCACTCCAAATATTAACAATTTGTTCATTAAAATTGGAAAAGTATGGTAACCATCAAAAACCATAGGCGTCAACATGGGGTAAACGGCTTTATAGAAATAGTCTTCGACCGTTTTTTGCTCTTCCGGCAAAAGGTTACGTACATTGCTCAGTTGAAAACCTGATTCTTTGGTAATGGCAAGCAAATCATCAACAAATTGCTTCTGAAGCTTTTTATGAAAAACCTGAGATTCAATCATTAACTTTTTCTTAAAGCTATCCTCTCTAAGACCTGAATAATCTATTCTAACCTTATCATAATCAAGGTAATTGTACAATGAGCCAACCCTAATCATAAAAAATTCATCAAGATTAGAAGCGGCTATGGCAAGAAATTTAAATTTCTCGAAAATATTCCTTTTTTCCTTTTTAATCTGGTCAAAAACCCGATCATTAAATTTTAGCCAACTAAGATCCCTACTGATTAATTTGCTATTATTGATGGTTTCTTCAATTTTATCAAGCTGGATCAATTTCATGTTTTTTCTATTATATATGGTAAAAGTAGACCAATGATACTAAATTATTTATAGAATAAAAAAAGGGCGAAATGCCCTTTTTTATTCTTTTATGAACACTTCAACCATTTATCAGGTGTCAATTTTTGCATATTTAGCATTCTTTTCAATAAATTCTCTTCGAGGAGCCACCTCATCACCCATAAGCATGCTGAACAAATGGTCAGCTTCTGCAGCGGATTCTATGGTTACTTTTTTCAAAGTCCTCGTTTCAGGATCCATAGTGGTGGTCCATAGTTGCTCGGGGTTCATTTCTCCAAGACCTTTATACCTTTGAATATTGACACTGTCTTCTTTTCCATCAGGTGCCAATTCCTTAACAACCCTTTGCCTATCTTCTTCTGTCCAACAATACCTTTCTTCTTTGCCTCTTTTCAACAAATAGAATGGTGGAAGAGCAATGTAAACATAACCACTTTCAATCAAATTACGCATGTACCTGAAAAACAAGGTAAGAATAAGCGTCCTGATATGGGAGCCATCAATATCCGCATCTGTCATAATTATAATTTTGTGATAGCGAAGTTTGGACAAGTCCAATTCCTTTTCATCATTTGCGGTACCGAATTTAACACCTAAAGCTGTTAAAATATTTTTTATTTCTTCATTGTCGTAGATTTTATGCTCTTGAGCTTTTTCTACGTTTAAGA
>NZ_CAXBOC010000181.1:0-9547 GCF_963976465.1 uncultured Cyclobacterium sp.
AGATGGTTTTGGGGGTATACCTTTGGCTTTGAATTGTTGATATTGAATGGGCTTTTAATGTTTATTGGCTTATGGTTGGTTAGGATTAAGTCAACCCACAAACGAATGAAATTGGATTGATCTCGGAAATCCCCAGTATTTCTTTATTATAGGTTATTTGGGGGCTGAGCTGGGTGCGTGAGATGTTCTTGAATTGAGGTACTTGAAAATAAAAAAAAATAAACCAAAATCTAATAAACCTCATCCTTACTTAAAAGCAATGAAAAGATGGTCCAAATAATGATTTTCACATCCAATATTGGCGACCAATTGTTAACATAAAAGATGTCTAACTTACATCTTGAATAGATGTCGTAAAAATCTTTTGTTTCACCTCTAAATCCTTTTGCCTGTGCCAATCCTGTAATGCCCGGTTTGACGGTATGGCGAAACATAAAATTGTCAATTTCTGCTGAAAATTTATAATTCATGGGCATGGCATGGGGACGCGGACCTACAATAGACATCTCACCTCTGATTACATTGAAAAATTGTGGTAGTTCATCTAAACTGGTTTTTCTTAAAAACTTTCCTATCCAAGTAATTCTAGGGTCATCTTTAGTCGCCTGCTTGGTGTCTGCCTGATCATTGATATACATAGTCCTGAATTTATAACAATAAAAAGGAACATTGTCTTTCCCATGTCTCAATTGTTGAAAAAAAACAGGCCCTGATGAGTTTAGTTTAATTAATAAACCAATTAAAGGAAATAGCCACGAAAAAATTACAACCGTCAATAATAAACTCAACGTAACATCAAAAGTTCTTTTTAGTAGTTGTTGAGATTCATTAAAAATTGCAACAGGGATTTTTTTTAAATATTGTCCCCTTGATGTGGTTGATCTAGATGTGTGCTTCCTCCTAGAGGTAGCAGGTTTTCTTTCAGTGATTGTTGTGGACATAAAATATTTAAATTTCGCTATTCAAAAGCTGATGTTTCAATTAACCATTATCGTGCCATAATAGTTGCTTAAAACATTTGGTATTTTGATAATTGTATTTCAAATCTAAAATAAAGGTTTTTAATCACCTAGTAAATGGGAGGTTTTGTTGAATTTTATTAGTGAAATTAATGTATTGTTAATTTTTTGGTAATAAAAAGTCTAATTTTTTATGAAAAGTGTATTCAAGTAGAGAGTAGTTTTATAGACTAAATATTGTTTTGTGTACGATACAGTAAATACCTTTAGTCCAATTATAGTTCCAAGGCTTTGGCAGGATCCCAAAAAAAGTTTTCAAAATTAATAATGGTGTTGTTCTCAACTGTTACTCCCTCTTTTTCCAAAAGGGCTTGCATCAAGTTTGGAGAAGAAAAATGGTTTTTTCCTGTAAGGAGGCCATTTCTGTTCACCACCCTATGGGCCGGAAGATCTTTCATGCCGTGAGAAGCATTCATTGCCCATCCAACCATCCGTGCGCTGCCTTTGCTACCAAGGTAAGAAGCGATGGCGCCATAAGTGGTAACTTTACCCAATGGTATAAGTTTTACAACCTGGTATACTTGTGCGAAAAAGTTGTCATTTGATTTCATCACCGGAGATCTTTATGATGGATTGATTGATAATGCGCCGAATTTTTCTTTCAGATTCTTTGGACCGGTTATTAAGTTGGACTTGTAGTTTCATTTTTACAATATCCTTAAGAATACTCATCGTTTTGAGAGAAAGACTTTCACTAACTACTTCCTTGTTATAGGGTTCTATGATTGACCTTAGTTTTCTTTCCATTTCGTCCACATTCAACGATGAATGGTTGGTGGTTTCGAAATCGAAGGTTAATTTCCTAATGTTTTGCCTACTGTAATTCACTACATTGGCTGTGAGCATTAGGCTATTGGGTATCATTACCAAATCATGATCTTCATTTAGCAGCACAACATTCAATAAGGTAATGTCTTTGATCCGCCCTTGATGTTCACCTACACTTATGTAATCACCTAGAGTGATTTGATCAGAAAACATGATTATCAATCCATTGAGCATATTGATAATATAATCTCTGGATAATAAGGCTATGGCTGCAGCTACTATAGTGATGCTTGATAGAAATTCTTTGGGATCGATTTCAAAAAATATCATCGTAGCAATCAATAAGATGATCACATTTAGCAGGCGAGCAATTCTATTGATTCCCAAAACAAAATTATTATGAAGGGAGCTTGTTTTGGTTTTTCTCAAATAGAACCTTACCAAGAATATTCTACCAAGAGAAACAAGGATGTTTCCTGCGAGCAGAAAAGTCAGGGCATCTGCTATATTGTAAATCCGGGAGTACAATAAGTTTTTGCTAGGTTCTATTGTTTCTTGTAATACCAGAAAAGCAAAGTAAGCAAGCACCTTCAAAACAAATAATATCCGCTTTCTTCGCTCATTTACCTCTATACTGCTTTTTTCAGTTTCCATTATTATTTTAAAAATAAAGCTTACTTTTATGTTTTATCCACTATACGGACAAAAATACCGCATAAAAACCAAACAAAATAATCACATGAATAGAAATATAATCATCACGGGAAGTGCCGGCAATTTGGGGAGTGCTGTAGTGAATAAATTTAAAAGAGAGGGCTTTAAAGTTATTGCTATTACTATTCCGGGAAGTGATCAGGAAGTAGAAGAGGCTGATGATGTCTACCAGGTAGATGTGACTGATGAACAGTCTGTTAAAGATTTTAGTAGGGAGTACCAAATGCAGTACGGGAGCCTGGAATGCATGGCTTTATTGGTAGGAGGATTTGCTATGGGGAGCATTGAGCAAACTTCCAGCAAAGACATGGAAGATATGTTTCAACTGAATTTTTTCAGCGCATTCAATATGGTGAAACATTTTTTACCGTTAATGAAAAAGTCCAACAATGGAACCTTCTTATTTGTAGGGGCGAAACCAGCGTTAAATCATGCCGAAGGAAAAGATGTTTTGGCATATGCTTTGAGTAAAAGTATGGTGATGAATTTGGCAGATTTTATAGCCAATGAAACTGCCGATTCAAAAATCAGATCTCATGTTTTTGTCCCAAGTATAATTGATACACCTCAAAATAGAGGATCAATGCCCGATTCGGATTTTACAAACTGGGTGAAACCTTATGAAATTGCAGAAGCCATGCATTATGCAGCCACCAATGCCGCTTTAAGGAACATGACCTTTAAGTTATACGGTGGTGTCATTTGATTATCTAAAAAAAATTGAATTATGAAAACGACTATTTTATCCTTACTGATGGTATTGGCCTTTATCGGAGTTCAGGCACAAACCAACACAGAAACAAGAACGCTCAGTGCTTTTGATCAATTGGATGTAAGCGATGCCATAGAGGTTGAGCTCCAAAAAGGGGAAAAGCAAGAAATTACTATCACAGCTTCGGGAATAGGTCTTGATCAAATCATTTCTGAAGTAGATAAAAGACGATTACAACTAGAAGTGGATGGAAGTAAACCCAAGTCAAGTGCTGTCAAAGTTGTAGTTACTTATCTTCAACTAAGCGAAATAGAAGTGTCTTCAGGAGCAAAGGTTTTTGTAAAAGAACCAATCGAAAATAAAGACATAAACCTTACAGTTGCCAGCAATGGCTACCTTGAAATTGAAGTGAAAGCAGAAAATTTGATGTTGGAAGCAGAAACCAACGCCAAGATGTTTGTCAAAGGAGCTGCTGTTAACCTTGACTATAACGCATTTACAAATGCAGAAATTGATGGAGAAGAGTTGGTAGTTGATCATGCAGAGATTAGAACAAATACAAATGCAAGTGGTGTATTTGAGGTGAAAGAATCTCTCAAAGGAACAGCAGCTACCAGGGGTAGAATAAATTATAAAGGAGAGCCGAATATCATTGATGTCAAAGAAAGTATTGGTGGTTCCATCGAGAAACTTTAATATTTGGATTTGATATTGAAAAATAGCTCCTCCTTTTTATTGCTATTTTTCAATGCCAATCTCGGAAAACCTATCCATTACCGATTTTGAAAAGGTTGTTTTGCTTTGTTATTGGTAATTCGGTTTAAAGAAACATTCAAGTCTTTGCTTTTCTGGTGCTTTACACTAGCCTAGATGAATTTATCGAGTGTTTTTGATAATATATGACTAATTCCAGACCTAATTAATTCCTTGATAAATGTCTTGAAGGAACTTGTTAGGGTGGTATTCAGTTTTTTAATCTTTATTTAATAAGGGATTTCTAATCTAAAAAACTTGTGATATATAAAATTTGTCATTAGAATTGTCCCTTCAAACGATCAATCATGGTTTTCGCAGTAAACAAAATTCAAGAAATTTCATTCGCCGAATCTTTTCGGTCAATCAACTGCAGTCTATTTTTTAGTGGCAATACCACCACAACTACAGGCATTACGGGGTAATCCCGTACTTTCCTACATATTGCCCCCGACAAAGGAGGCCTTTCACAGGCTTCTGTTAACCGTTTTAACTGATAAAGAATAGCAATGAAAATATTAAAATTTGGAGGTTCATCCATCGCAAATTTGGAAAGAATTAAGAATGTTCTTTCTATCGTAAAGCAAGCATCCACAGATGATCAGATAGCAGTCGTCTTTTCAGCTTTTGGTGGAGTTACTGAAGACCTATTAAAATGTGCAGATCTTGCCAAAGAAAATGACATGGCATACCAAGCGCTTTTACTATCCTTGGAAAAGCGCCATCTTCAGCTTGTCAAAGAATTAATACCTGTTAGGAAACAGTCTGTTGTACTAACTTTTGTTAAGGTCAGGTTTAATGAGTTAGAAGATTTGTTTAACGGTATTTTCTTAATAAAAGAGTTTTCTCCCAGAACGTCCGATTACGTCGTTAGTTTTGGTGAGCGGATTTCCACCTATGTGATGTCGGAAGCCTTGCGTGAAAATGAAATAGACACGCATTATTTAGATGCTCGAGAGGTTATCAGAACCAATGATCGGTTTGGAAATGCAAAGGTTAACTTTCCTACTACCAATCAATTGATTTATGACTATTATAGCAAAAATCCGGGAGTTCTTGTTGTTACGGGCTTTGTAGCTTCTACAGATAAGGGAGAAACTACTACCATTGGTAGAAGCGGGTCTGATTATACTGCAGCCATTTTTGCCGCTGCACTGAAAGCGGAAAGCTTGGAAATTTGGACTGATGTTACTGGAGTAATGACTGCAGACCCAAGGTTGGTTTATTCCGCCATCACCATTCCTCAATTGAGTTATAATGAGGCAATGGAACTTTCTCACTTCGGTGCCAAAGTTGTTTTTCCGGCAACCATGCAACCGGCGATGAGAAGGAAGATTCCTATTCATATTAAAAACACTTTCCAGCCGGAGAAGGAAGGTACCCTTATTTGTGAAAAATCTGAAAACACCAAATTGATAAAAGGGATCTCCTCCTTAAATCATATCAGCCTTCTAAACGTCCAAGGATCAGGCTTGGTAGATGTAATTGGTGTAAGTAGTAGGGTATTTGGCACATTGGCAAAAGCGGATATCAATGTGGTTTTAATTAGCCAGGCATCTTCAGAACATAGTATCTGTATTGCAATAAAAAGTGAAAACTCTGACCTTGCCCGAGAAGTATTGGAAAATGAGTTTCATTATGAAATTCTTGCCGGGGAAATGGATAAGGTTCAAATAATGCCGAACATGTCTGTAATTGCTGTGGTAGGTGAAAACATGAAACACCACCCCGGAGCAAGCGGGAGGCTTTTTCAAGCCCTTGGAAGAAACAATATCAATGTTTCGGCAGTGGCGCAAGGAAGTTCAGAGTTAAATATCTCGGCGGTAATCAAACAGTCTGATCTTCAAAAAGGATTGAATGCTTTGCATGAGGCCTTTTTTCTTTCAGACAATAAAGTATTGCATGTTTTCCTTATTGGAGTTGGCCTTATTGGGAAGACATTGATTTCAATGATCCAAAATCAATTGAATAAATTACAAGAAGATTATATGCTGGATATCAAGATTCATGGACTTGCCAATTCTCGCTTCATGGCTTTTGACGAAGATGGTTTTGATCTAAGTACTATCCCTGTTCCATCCAGTGAAGACCTGCCAATGGACCTTACCGTATTTCTAAATACAATGAACAGTATGAACTTCTCCAATTCTGTATTGGTAGACTGTACTGCAAGCCAAGATGTGGCAGATACTTATGAGCGAGTACTGGCTTCTAAGGTGGCGATTGTAACTCCAAATAAAAAAGCCAATTCAAGTTCATTAGAGAATTATAAGTCTTTAAAGAAACTTTCAGGCCAAAGAAATATTAAGTTTCTTTATGAAACCAATGTGGCAGCCGGATTGCCCGTTATTAGCACTTTACAAGACCTTATATTAAGTGGAGACAAGGTGATTAAAATAGAAGGAGTGCTAAGTGGATCAATGAATTATATTTTCAGTGAGTTAAGTAAAGGTACTCCATTTAGTGAAGTGGTGACACAAGCAAAGGAAAAAGGGTTTACGGAACCAGATCCTAGAGATGACCTGAGTGGGATGGATGTTGCAAGAAAAATTCTAATCCTTGGTAGAGAAGCGGAACAGGATTTACATTTTTCTGATGTGAGTATTCAGAGTATGGTTCCTGAGGACTGTCAAGAAATAGAATCAGTAGAAGAATTTTTGGACAAGCTAAAAGCGCATGATCCCCACTTCTCGAGTTTGGTAGCTGAAGCCAGGGAAAAAGAAGAAACCCTTAGGTTTATGGCTGTATTAGAGAACGGAAAGGCTGAAGTTGGATTAAAATCTGTGGACAAAAAGCATCCTTTTTATTCTTTGGAGGGGAGTGATAATATGATTTTGTTTACAACAGAAAGGTATCACGAGTTTCCGATGATCATAAGAGGCCCTGGTGCAGGAGCAGATGTGACCGCAGCAGGCGTTTTTGCAGATATTATTAGGTTAGGTAATTATTCAAGATAATATGGACAAGCAAAAAGTTACTGCATTTGCACCTGCTACTGTAGCCAATGTTTCTTGCGGATTTGATATATTAGGTTTTGCAATAGAAGATTTAGGAGACAAAGTAAGTGTTTCGCTTTCTGATCAACCGGGAATCCGAGTGATTAAAATTGAAGGTGACAATGGGAAATTGCCTTATGAATCAGAAAAAAACACCTGTAGTGTTGCTGTCAAAGCAATGGTTGACAACCTTGGTTTTGAAGGTGGTTTAGAAATAGAATTGTATAAAGGTTTGCCTTTAGGCAGCGGGATGGGGTCTAGTGCGGCAAGTGCTGTTGCTGCCTTAGTTGCCACCAATACGTTACTAGGAAATCCCTATGAAAAAAAGGACCTATTGCCATTCGGTATTGAGTCTGAAAGGATCGCCTGTGGCGCAGGACATGCAGACAATATTTCCCCTTCTCTATTGGGTGGGTTTGTATTGATTCGTGAATACAAACCTTTGGATGTAATTCCATTAAATGTACCTAGAGGGCTTTATTGTACTTTGATTCACCCTCATTTGGAATTGAACACCTCTGATTCAAGAAGTGTTTTAAGAAGAAACGTGACTTTGCAAGATGCTACTACTCAATCGGGTAATATCGCCGGTCTAGTGGCAGGCTTGTTTCAAGAAGACATGGCCTTAATCAGCCGCTCGCTGAATGATGTAATTGCAGAACCTTCCAGGTCTATTTTAATCCCAGGATATGACGAAGTTAAGGAGGGTATTGTTCCGGCAGGTGCTTTGGGCTGTGGTATTTCAGGTTCTGGGCCTACAATATTTGTTTTGTCTCCAACCGAGGAAATTGCCTGGGAAGTAAGCAGGCTTTCCCAACAAGTATTTGATAAATTGCAATTGCCCATAGACCTATATGTTTCCGCTATCAATACCAGAGGAGCTTATATTGTAGAAGAAGAAATTTAATTCCTGACAAACCTGTCACTTTCTAATGAAATATTATAGTACCAATAATCCGAATCACAAGGTAGATTTAAAAGAAGCTGTTATAAAGGGGCTGGCGCCTGATCAGGGATTGTATATGCCTGAAAAAATTCCAGTTTTAGGTTTGGATTTTTTTTCCAACATACACAAGCTTTCTTTTAAGGAGATTGGTTATAAGGTCATTTCAGCATTGTTCTCGGAAGATTTGTCCCAAGAGCAAATCAAAACCTTGGTGGACCATACTTTGGATTTTGATGCACCCGTAGTGCCGGTAGAGCAGGATGTGTTTACCCTAGAACTCTTCCATGGACCCACTCTGGCTTTTAAGGATTTTGGCGCAAGGTTTTGTTCTAAATTGATGAGCATGCTTCAGGATAAGGGAGCAATCAAGGTGCTGGTAGCCACTTCCGGTGATACAGGTAGTGCTGTGGCCAATGGTTTCTTAGGTGTGGAAGGCGTGGAAGTTGTAATCCTGTACCCGTCCGGTAAGGTAAGTGAGCTCCAAGAAAAGCAATTTACTACCCTAGGTAAAAATATTCACGCCATTGAAATAAAAGGTGTTTTTGACGATTGCCAAAAAATGGTAAAAGAGGCTTTCTTGGATCCTGAATTAAACAGCCAATTGTTATTAACTTCTGCAAACTCCATCAATATAGCAAGGTGGATTCCTCAATGCCTGTATTACTTTTATGCGTATTCTAAATTGCCTAAGGGGAGCAAGAAGCTTGTTTTTTCCGTGCCTAGTGGCAATTTTGGTAATTTAGCAGCAGGTATATTGGCGGAAAGAATGGGGTTACCGATTGATATGTTTATTGCAGCAACCAATGTGAATAAAGTGGTGCCTGATTATTTGAGTGGACAGGAATTTACTCCCAAACCTTCTATCCAAACCATTAGTAATAGTATGGATGTAGGGAACCCAAGTAATTTTTACAGGCTGTTGGCTTTGTTTGGAGGAGATGAAGAAAAATTAAAGGAAAAGGTGCAAGGTTGTTTCTACAGTGATGAAAGCACAAACGAAGCCATGGTAAAGGTGAAAACTGAAACAGGTTATACCATGGATCCGCATGGAGCTGTTGCTTACCTTGGACTAAAAGCCTTCATGGACAAGCAGCCGGGTAACTATCAAGGAGTATTTTTGGAAACCGCACATCCGGGAAAATTTAGAAGTACGGTGGAAGATGCTCTCGGAGAAGTATTGGTTTTGCCTGAAAGGTTAGCTGCATTTATGCAAGGGGAGAAAAAGGTTACCTTTATGGAAAACGATTACGAGCAGTTTAAAAAGTATTTACTCGGCTAAAAATTACCTAATCAAAATATTTTTGGAATTCGCCTTTCTTTCTTTGATAAGGATATAAAGGAATATGATGATCACTCGATACCCTGGTTTTTTTAGGAAGTGCCGGTTTTTGTCTTAACCTGCGAATCAATTCTTTTATACCCAATAGGGGGTTACTTGAGAAAAATAGCATTGAGCCCTTATTGTCTAAAGTTGATAATAGTTTGTCATAGCTGCTCATATCATAGAAATAAGCCAAATGGTTGATGTTTTTCATGAATTGAAGGTTGCTTTTTAACCCGGATTATGTAATAGAATTCGTGATGAGTGTTGCAATCGCAAGAAAATCAGGCTGTTTGGAGATTTTAGCATAGCACCGCT
>NZ_CAXBOC010000182.1:0-9517 GCF_963976465.1 uncultured Cyclobacterium sp.
CCAGGGAAGCATCATTGAGCTGAAGTTTCTCCATAGAGGCCCTTAGTTCTTCGAAATCCGTTGTTTCGACCGGGTAAATACCCGCAAAAACCATCGGTTTCACATTCTCAAAACCTTGGACTGTATTACTACATGGTCTTTTGACATGGGTAATGGTATCCCCTACTTTGACCTCCTTGGCCACTTTTATTCCTGAAATCAAATAGCCTACATTCCCGGCTTGTAATTCATCTTGTGGTTTTTGTTGGATCCCTAAAATACCAATCTCATCTGCCTCATACTCTCTACCGGTATTGACAAACTTAATTTTATCTCCTTTATTAATGGTTCCATTGAATACTCTAAACAGTACTTCTACTCCTCGGAAAGGATTGTACACGGAATCAAAAATCATGGCTTGTAATGGGGCATCTACATCTCCTTTAGGCGCCGGCACCCTTTCCACAACAGCATTTAAAATGTCTTCAATACCTATGCCTTCCTTGCCCGAAGCCAAGACAATGTCTTCTCGGTCACAGCCAATCATTTCCATTACCTCCTCAGCAACTACCTCAGGTTGTGCTCCGGGAAGGTCAATTTTATTTAAAACCGGAATAATTTCCAAATCATGTCCAATGGCCAGATAAAGGTTAGATATGGTCTGTGCCTCTATACCCTGGGAAGCATCCACAATCAACAGTGCTCCTTCACATGCGGCAATGGACCTTGACACTTCGTAGGAAAAATCCACATGACCGGGAGTATCTATTAGGTTTAAGGTATACTCTTCCCCTTTATATGGGAAATTCATTTGGATGGCATGCGATTTTATCGTAATCCCTCTCTCCCTTTCTAAATCCATACTATCCAATAGCTGGTCTTGCATCTCCCGCTCAGTCACCGTGTTGGTGAATTGTAAAAGTCGGTCTGCTAGTGTACTTTTGCCATGGTCAATATGGGCAATTATACAGAAATTTCTTATTTTATCCATGTTCATACTAAGTGCAAAAGTAGTAAATAGTTAGTGTTTTAATATGTTTTGTCCATATAAATTAGAAGTTTAACACCTGAAGCTTGACAGAGAAGACTTTCAAGCGATTGGGATAATGCTTAAATTTGAAAATAACTGAATATAATGCTTCAAATGAAACTTTATTTTCTTCTCATTACGCTATGGTCCCTTCTGCTTTCGATAAATGAACCTAGGGAGAAAAAAGAGGCTGTAAAAGGTGGTGTGGTTTCCATAGACCCCAATCGGCCACTCAATTGGAATGACTTCAAAAAAGTCAATTTAATAGGAAACAGGTCCACAATCAATGCCATAACCCAAAGTACTTGTGAAATTGAAATAGTAAAAATCAATGATCAAGGTGACCATGTAAGTCTGGATATTGAGGTTAAAATAAATCTTCACAAAGAATTGAGCCAAGTGAAAAATGACTTTTTCAAAACTAGGGATGCAGCAACAAAAGAGCGTGTACTGCATCATGAAAATGGACACTATCTAATCGCTCAGATCATAGGCCATCGAATACTCAAAGCAGTAAACAATTATAAATTTGACAAAAAGAATCACAGAACTCAGTTAAACAAGATAATAAAAGAGAATTTTAAAGATTGGAAAAGACTGGATGAACAGTATGACGCTCAGTCTACCAAGCCTCACAACCCTGAAATGCAAGCCAGGTGGGACCGTTTTATCGCATCCGAGCTTCAGGCCTTAAAACAAGATTAGCAGACAAACACATGAAATCAATAGCTGACAAAAAGAAAAAAGAAAATATTATCGAATACATATTGTACTTGTATCGAATGGAAGACTTACTCAGGGCATACCAATTTGATATGAAAGAGGTCAATGAATATGTCTTGGGACACAAAAATGTCCAAGCCGAAGACAAAGAGGAAACTAAGTTATGGCTTTCAGGTATGATTCAGGAAATGGAACAAGAAGGAATTCAGGAAAAGGGCCACTTAAAAAAAACACAAAAACTGGTAGATCACCTAGCTAATATTCACTGGAAACTATTAAAAGAAGAAGCCGAATATGTGGCTGTTTACCGCAAAACCCAGCCCCACTTGCTACAATTAATAGCTGACAGCCAAGAAGCCGTTCCTGAACATGAAATCCAAATATTTATCAATACCCTCTATGGGATTTTGCTTAGTAAATTAAATGGGCTTGAAGTGCCTGAAGATATCATGACTGCAGCTTCAAGTTTCGGAGACACACTGGCTTTGTTAAACCATGCCTATAGGAGTGGTTATAAAGCAAAAATAGAATAAGGGCATTATTGATCCATAAATTCATAGATACTATGGTAAGCACCTTGTTCCTGTACAAAATCTAAGAAAGACTGGTAAAAATCATTGCTGCCTATGGTTGCACTGTCGCCTAAAACAATTAGTTTTCTTTTTGCGCGGGTCAGTGCAACATTCATTCTCCTGGTATCCGCTAAAAAACCGATTTCACCTTGCTCATTTGATCGGGTAAGGCTAATGAGGATAATGTCCCGCTCCTGGCCCTGAAAGCCATCCACCGTACTGATGGTCAAATTTTGATCCATTTGTTTGAGGAATAACCACTCCGAGTCTAAGGCTACCATTTCCTTTAATAGCCTCACCTGTGCACTGTAGGGAGCAATCAAGCCTACTTGCCAAGCCTGATTTTCATTCTTATTTAACCCTACCCTCTTCAATAAATCCCTTAGTAAGGTAAGCAGCATAAAGGCTTCTTCTTTATTGCTTATGCTAAGGGTTTCCCTATCTCTGAATTCCAAAAACCCACTACCGGCAGTATCTACAAAGGCCAAAGACGCTTCCCCTTCTTCTAAATAATGTTTTTGGGTATTGGCTGCTGCGATAAGTTTATTGTCATAAAATGCAAGGTTTGAAAACCCCATAATTGCCGCTGCCATCCTATATTGTACGGACAATAGCTGGGCTGCTTCAGGTTGATTGGTAATGGCTTTCTCAAAGAGCGTGTTTTGAAGTCCTTTGGCTGCTTCTCTGGATTTGATCGTGGGAGGAAGCTGACAATGATCTCCGGCCAATACTATTTTTTGTGCTTTCGTTACAGGAATCCAGGTGGCCGGTTCCAATCCCTGAGCAGCTTCATCCAGAAACACAACCTGAAAAACCTTACTTTTCAGCAAATTAGATGCTGCACCCACCAGAGTGCAGGCAATCACTTGACAGGAGCCGAGAATGGAATGAGTCATGTAATCATACAACTGTCTTGCTTCTGCTTGACATTTACCGGCCTCATTGTAATTCATTTTCCGCTTCTCCCTTTCAGCATGTCCAAAATTGCGTTTAAACTTATTGGCTTTCCTTCGGTACTCCTCAGCCGCTTTACGTAATTTTTTATATTCTTTATAGGAGGGGTGTGCCAGAATTTTTGCATCCAAAGTTCGCTGAATTATTTTCTCATCTATTCTTGCCGGATGACCTATCCGCAACACATCCAGATTCACATCACCCATTCTTTCCACCAATAAATCCACCGCCGCGTTACTAGGGGCACATACCAATACCTGGTCATACTTTTGCGTAGCAGAAACGATTGCCTGTACTAGGGTGGTGGTTTTACCGGTACCCGGAGGGCCATGTACTATCGCAAGGTCCTTTGCTTGCTCTATCAACTTCAAAGCCTTATTTTGCCCCTCGTTCAGTAGCTCCGACCCCCTATTTGTTGACGTTGTAAAATCAGGTTTTCGATGCCCCAAAATCACTTCTCTCAAATGGGCCAACCTGTTGTTTTCAGATGCAATAACTGCTTCCATGGTACTTGTCATTACCTTGTAGGTGGTGTCATCAAACATCAGGTTAACCCCTATACCCCCTTCATTTACCCAATCCGGAAGGCGCTCGGTGTTCAAACTTAATGTCATCACATTTCCTTTGACATTGTTTACTACCCCATTTAGATAGGTCGTTTGAATGTCATTTTCCTCCACATTAGAAAACAAACTAATGGATTTACCTGAATGAAACCCATGGTTGGACAAAGCTTCTTTGACTGAAATCTCAATCACCAACTGATCTGAAAAAGTCCATTTTATTTTATTCAACTGTACAGGATACCAACAGACCCCTGCCTGTACTTTGTCCTTAATTGATTTTCTAAAGGTCAAACTTCTAAACTGGGCAAGGTCCTCAGCCCATTCCGCTCGTAAAAGTTTTGTGGTATATAATAATTCTTCCCCTATATTTGCCATTTGTTATTTACTGTATGAAGATTCAAGGTTAAGTAAATCATTCCTAAATTTAGTCAATCATTCCTTTTTATTCGCATGAATTTCTTAGCACATGCTTACTTATCCTTTGACCAGCCCAAAGTATTAATCGGTAACTTTATCGGGGACTTTGTAAGAGGGAAAATTGATGAGCAATTTGAAAGAGAAATTGTCACGGGAATCATGTTACATAGAGAAATCGACAGCTTTACAGACAAACATAAGTTGGTAAAAGAAGCCCAGGACATTTTAAAGCCTAAATTTTCAAGATACTCTTCTGTGATAACAGATATGTACTTTGATTACTACTTAGCCGTACATTGGAGAAAGTACAGTAATGTGCCTTTAGAGGATTTTACTCAGTCAGTTTATGACTTATTAGAAGCCAACAGATCGATTCTTCCACAAAAGTTTTTGTTGCCATTCAAGTATATGAAGAAAGAAAACTGGTTGACAGCCTATGGTACTAAGGCGGGAATACAGCGGTCTTTTACGGGACTGTCCTATAGAACATCTTTTGATTCTAAAATGGAATTAGCCCCTCAATTTCTTGAGGAAAACCATGCTGTTTTCGAATCTTATTTTGAGCAATTCTTTTCTGAATTAATAGATTTCTCAAAAAGAAAATTGAAACAATTACAAAATAGAGATGGTAAGTTGTAAACCAAAAAAAAGCACCTACATGTCTTTGGGATTTGTGGTCCTTTTATTGTTCATTGGCTTAAGTTATTTATCGTATGACTTTAACCAGTCACGCGAATTCCCCTTCCTTTTTTACCTGATTGGGAGCACCCTCATTACTATAGTGTTGTTACTTATTTTGGTAAAGATGATGGCCGGCTACAAATTTTTAGCTGCAGGAAAGGACAAGATAGAAATTTGGCTCCCGCTCAAAGGCCAGCGGAAAAAATACAGTGTGACGGACCTATTGGCTTGGCAAGAGGAGGAAGTAGTAGCCAATAAGAAAGTTTTCAAACAGTTAATATTGGTATTTACTGACAAATACTCCTTTTCTATCAGTAACCACGAACACTTGGGCTATGATGACTTGAAAAGGTACTTAGGAAAGAAGGCTTCGAAAAAGAAAGTGAAATCCTAAATCCCAATCACAAAGGTTGAGCAACCCAAACCACTAAGGTTGTCAATATTTCGAAAAAATGTCCCGCATTTAAGAAATACGGGACATTTATAAATTTCAATTTTACCTACGATTGAGCTTTAGCAGATCAATTCATCAGGAGGTTTGAGTAAAGCCAGTGCTTAATGCGACCAATCAAAGCCATCTATTTCTTCCAGGCTTGCTTTAAGAAGCTGAATGCTCGATTGAACATCTTCTTTATTTGCCATTTCAATAACTTGGTGCAAATGCCTTGTAGGAATAGAGATGGCTCCTGCAATGGCTCCTTTTCTTCCCATTCGCTGTACTCCGGCAGTATCTGTACCTCCGGCTGTTAAAATCTCTGTTTGAAAAGGTATGCTATTATTGGCTGCTGTCTTCTTTAAGAAGGCTACCATTCTGTAATCACAAATGGCTGAAGCATCCATGATTTTGATGGCAGTACCTTTGCCCAATTCCGTAATCTTTTCGTGCGCTGCAGCACCCGGAAGGTCAAAAGCAATGGTGGTATCTAGCGCAATGCCAAAATCCGGATCAATGTGGTGTGCCGAAACCTGGGCACCACGTATACCAACTTCTTCCTGAACGGTAAAGGTGGCATATACATCATAGGCAGGAGCTTCCAACACCCTCAATGCCTCCAATAAAATAAAAACAGCAATTCTATTGTCAATGGACTTACAATTGACACAATTCCCCATCTCCACCAACTCTCTTTCACGGGTAATGGGGTCGCCTACTTCAATCCATTTCTCAACCTCTTCCTTATCCATCCCAAGATCAATAAAATAATCTGAAATTTTAGGCAGCTTGTTTTTTTCTTCAGGGGTCATCACATGTATAGGCTTGGTACCCATCACACCCATTATATCCTTTTCTTTCCCATGGATAATTACCCGCTGCGCTGTGAGGGTTTTTGGGTCAAAGCCACCAAGGGTATGAAATCTCAAAAAACCATTGTCATCAATATGGGTAACAATAAAACCTATCTCATCCATATGGGCAGCCACCATTACTTTCTTCCCCTCAGGGTTTCTCTGCCCTTTCTTTATTGCAATGACATTTCCTAAATTATCTACAGCTACTTCGTCCACCAAGCCTCTGGCTTTTTCTACGATAAAATCTCTTATTTTTTTCTCAAAACCAGGAGCACCGGGTAATTCACAAATCTCTTTTAATAAAGCAACATCAATCATTTATACTTTGGTTTAATACGCCCTTTCTTCTTTTCCTTCCATATAATTAACAAAGGCCTTTTTCACTACACGAATTCCGCCCTTGGTAGGGAAATTCCCTGTAAAATACCAGTCCCCACTATGGCCCGGGCAGGACGAATGAAGATTATCTACCGTTTGGTAAATTACATGAACGCCTGCCTTGATGTTTTCGGAAGTAATAATTGAAGCAATTTTATCGGAAATTTCCTGATCTGTAAAAGGTGCATAAATCTCTTTTACATAATTTTCATCTGACTCAGGGTTAGCTACACATTTGTCATAAACCCTTTCTAAAAGATTGTCCATCCCATCTTTGTCCTCTATCAATTGTACGGCAGCCCTAAAAGCGATAAAATCTTTCATCCTGGACATGTCAATACCATAGCAATCAGGGAATCTTATTTGGGGAGCAGAAGAAACAATTATTATACGCTTTGGCTCAAGCTTATCTAAGGTTGTGAGGACACTTTTTTCAATGGTGGTTCCTCTCACTATACTGTCATCAATTAAAACAATGGTATCTATCCCTGATCTGATTACCTCATAGGTTGTGTCATATACATTCGATACCATTACATCTCTATCAGAGTCATTGGTGATAAATGTTCGCAATTTGACATCCTTGCTAACCAGTTTTTCGACTCTCGGCCTGAAGTTTAACAACTCACCCAGATCATCCAAATGCGGTTTACCTTCTATCAAAATCTCCTTTCTTTTGGCACTGAGGTAATCTTCAAGCCCTTCTATCATCCCATAATAAGCAGTTTCAGCCGTATTGGGTATATAGGAAAAAACGGTATTCTTAAGATCAAAATCAATGGCTTTCAATATCTGAGGAACCAAAGCCCGCCCAAGATTTTTCCGCTCTTTATAAATATCAGGATCAGTTCCTCTTGAAAAATAAATCCTCTCAAAACTACAGGATTTTTTCTCCTTTGGAGGGATAATTTCAAACTCACCATACGACCCATCTTTATTAAAAATAAGCGCATTGCCAGGTTGAATTTCCTTTATCTGCTTGTAATCTATATCAAAAGCAGTCTTAATAGGTGGTTTTTCCGAGGCCACCACTACGATTTCATCATCCGCATAATAATAGGCCGGCCTAATTCCTATGGGATCTCTAACCACAAAGCCAGCACCATTTCCTATCAGCCCTGCCATGGCATATCCTCCATCAAAATCCCTACAACTTCGCCTCAATATTCTGGCAACATCGAGTTCTTGTTCGATTACTTCTGTAACTTCTACATTAGAAAATTTGTCTTTATACTTATCAAAAATCCTCTGATTTTCTTCATCGAGGAAATGACCAATTTTCTCCATTACCGTTACGGTATCTGTTTTTTCTTTGGGATGCTGCCCCAAATTTACAAGGATATCAAAAAGTTCCTCCACATTGGTCATATTGAAATTACCGGCCATGACCAAATTCCTACTTCTCCAATTATTTTGCTTCAAAAATGGATGACAGGTTTCAATGCTATTTTGCCCATGTGTACCATACCTAAGGTGTCCCAGCCAAACTTCTCCTGAAAAAGCCGAATTGTTTTTCACCCATTGCGCATCCATCAAATCTTCAGGTGATCCAAGCTTTTTGGCCTTCTTGTATTTCTTATTGATTTTTTGAAAAATCTTGGTAACTGCCTCAGGTTCTACTGACCTGTATCGGCTGATGTATCTTGTACCAGGAGGGGTATTAATTTTTATATTTGCCAATCCGGCGCCATCCTGCCCACGGTTGATTTGTTTCTGCATCAAAACATACAACCTATTGGCGGCATAAAACGGGGTATTGTATTTGTCAATATAATATTGCAATGGTTTTCTAAGCCGAATCATTGCAATCCCACACTCGTGTTTGATCTGGTCACTCATAACATTCTAAAGGAGTAAAATATGAACCAAAGTTACGTCTTTTTTTAAGAATTAGTTCCCCAAACTGCTCAAACTTAGACCGAGTATAAATTAGCTAAAAAATTTTAACCCAACGCATAAAACAATATAAACTACAAAAAATACTTATTCCCACAAAGGGAATTTTTGAAGTTTTATCTGTTTACCAAAGAAAAGCTTGGTGGTTTCCTCAAAAGAAACTGTGTAATCGGAAACCAAAAACTTGTCTTTTTGTCCTGAAATACGCTCAGCCAAAAGCTTGTTCTTTCGGAGTAAATTTTCCACCGACTTTGCTACGGTTTCTGATGCATCTATAATTTGAATCTTTCCCTCATAAAATTCCATTATTTGATGCTTGATCAAAGGGTAATGGGTGCAGCCCAAAACCAATGTTTGAATTTCCTTTAATTCCGCCCGGTTTAAATAAGAAGCAATAATATCTTTACTTATATTTTGTAAATGAAAACCCTCCTCAATCATTGGAGCAAGCAAAGGAGTGGCCAATGATTTTATTTTTATTCCTTTACCAAGACCATTTACTTTTCGTAAATACACACCGGAAGTCACCGTCTGCTTGGTACCAATCAATCCCACATTTTCGCCTTTATGATTGTGGCCAAGAAAATCAACAACCGGATCAATAACATTCACAACCAAAGCTTTAGATGCTACATAAGCCTTTACTAAATCATAGGCTGCAGCGGAGGCAGAATTACAGGCAATTAAAATCATTTTGCAATTCTCCTTCAGTAAGGCATCAGCAATTTTTACGGAGTAGGCTTGAATAGCTGCCGTACTTTTATCTCCATAAGGCAAATGAGCTGTATCACCAAAATAAACGATTTGCTCATTTGGAAGCATTTTTTTCACTTCCTTGGCTACAGTCAACCCTCCTATTCCACTGTCAAAAATCCCTATGGGCGATTGTGCAACGATGGCCATAATTACTTAGAATTTTAAAAGCTTTTTATAGAAAAATAAATTCCCCGGATTCACGCACCCGGGGAAATGCAAGCGAAGGGTTAAACTAATTTAAAACATTTTGCACGCTAACCATGGATTAAATCCCA
>NZ_CAXBOC010000183.1:0-9505 GCF_963976465.1 uncultured Cyclobacterium sp.
AAAGAAAAGGCTAACCATTAGAAAAAATCAATAAACCATCTCAAAAGGTTAAATTTCCATATAAATTATATTGATTATATTTTATGATTTTGGCGGTATTGTTGCAGAAAAAGAGCAACAATACCGCCAAAATCTGATTGTGCTTCTTGCTTTTACCAAGGCTTGGCAGCCTTGGCTACAAAAATGCCACACCTATGGTGTTTTGGGATTCGTTAGGCTTTGCCGTCAATATTACCATAGGGAGTAATGTCAAGCGAAAATGAATTCTAGTGTAGGTTAAATATCTAGTCTATATAGCTTTAGTTGCCTAAGCTTATTCCATTCTATTTACTTTTTTCGGCCTTATGGAAATTAGTAAAATGGATTGCTCAATGGCGTTAAAAACAAAAATCTGTTTGAGGCCTTTTCGGCCGAGTTTTTTTTGTTTAGCCAGGGAGTGATTCATTTTGCGTTAAGATTTACATACAGCCTTGATTTTTTTGGTTCGTTTTTGTATCAAGACAAAAATGAACAGCTAGAAATTTGGATAACCATAAACATTTGTGATTTTGTCAGCATTGTTGCAGAAAAAAGCAACAATACCGCCAAAATCGGGTAGTGCTTATGGTTTTGACCAAGGCTTGACAGCCTTGGCTACAAAAATGCCACACCTACGGTGTTTTGGGATTCGTTAGGCCTTGCAGTTCATAAAATTTAATCCTAAATATCCTGCCATTTAAAGTGGCCTTTACTGATAAGCATAAACAATTATTTATTACCTCCTGAATCAATCTACTTTTCAGGTGGGTACCATAGGAAAGCCACCGAAATCTAGTATCGGTGGCCTTTTATTAATTAGAAAATTTCCAATTGACTGAATCAATTCGGGATCATTCCATGAGGATCAATCACGAATTTCTTGGCAGCACCTCCGTCAAAATCTTTGTACCCTTGAACAGATTCTTGCAAGGAGATGATCTGCACATTCACTGCTTTGGCAATCTGAATTTTGTCGTACAAGATGGCATTCATTAGTTGACGATGGTATTTCATTACCGGACACTGGCCGGTATGAAAGCTGCAGGATTTGGCCCATCCCAGGCCTAAGCGAATGCTTAGACTTCCTTCCTTGGCTGCTTCAGTTGAAGCGCCGGGATCTCCTGTTACATACAAACCCGGAATACCTATATTTCCTCCGGCCCTTGTGATGTCCATGGCTGCATTCAATACCGTAGCAGGCTTTTCTTTGTCAGCATCCCCACCATGGCCTCTGGCTTCAAAGCCTACGCAGTCCACAGCGCAATCCACTTCTGGTTCACCTGTGATTTCAGCAATTGCATCAGCAAGTGGCGTATTGTCTCTCAGGTCAACCGTTTCACAACCGAAGCTTCTGGCTTGAGCAAGTCGCTCAGGAATCATGTCTCCCACAATCACTACTGCAGCACCCAAAAGCTGGCAAGAAGCTGCACATGCCAAACCAACAGGCCCTGCCCCTGCAACATATACGATGGAGCCCGGCCCAACACCTGCGGTAACGGCGCCATGAAAACCTGTAGGGAAGATATCTGAAAGTAAGGTAAGGTCTTTGATCTTGTCCATGGCCTGGTCTTTGTCCGGGAATTTCAATAAATTGAAATCAGCATAGGGAACCATTACATATTCAGATTGACCACCAACCCATCCACCCATGTCCACATAGCCATAAGCTGCGCCTGGTCGGGCAGGGTTTACATTCAAACAAATGCCAGTTTTTTGTTCTTTACAGTTCCGGCACCTTCCACAGGCAATATTGAAAGGAACAGATACAAGATCGCCTTCCTTGATAAACTCGACATCTCTTCCTGCTTCAATTACTATTCCGGTGATTTCATGACCTAAAATAAGTCCTTTTGGAGCGGTGGTACGCCCCCTTACCATGTGCTGGTCACTGCCACAAATATTGGTTGATACAATTTTTAAAATGACTCCATGATCACATTTTCTGTTACCTAAGGCTAATTTAGGGTAATCGATTTCTTGGACCTCTACTTTACCGGGTTCTAAATAGGCCACGCCGTGGTTTTTACACATATTAATTTGGGTTTAGTTGAAAATTGCTTTTAATAATTACTATTTCCGTTTAGAAATTAGTAAAAAAATCCAATAAAGTATATTTTTTCAACCATTTCCTATGGGCATTCCCTCCAAAAATTAGGGAAAGCTTTATTCCACCCCATTATTTGCGCCAAAAAGCCAAGGTGAAAGGCATGATCAACCCATAACTAAAACAGTATCAATACCTAAAAAAAAGAGGTGCTGTTACATACAGCACCTCTTTTTTTCTTACCAGATCCTAACCCTTTCCTTAGGTGTGACATACATTTGATCCCCTTCTTTGACATGAAAGGCCTGATAAAAAGCGTCAACATTGACCAATGGACCATTGGCACGATATTGTGCGGGTGAATGAGGGTCAGTTTGGATTTGGGTGCGCAAAGCCTCTTCCCTGCTTTTGGTGCGCCATACGGTTGCCCATGAAAGGAAGAAACGCTGGGAGGGTGTGAAACCATCAATTTTCCCCGGATTACCATGCTCTTCTAAATGTTTTTGTAGTCCGTCGTAGGCCACCAGTACACCACCCAGGTCACCAATATTTTCTCCCAAGGTAAGTTGACCTTTCACGTTCAATCCTTCAATAGGTTCATATTGATCATACTGGGCCACAAGTGCTCCGGTTCTCTCCTTAAAGCGTTCAAGATCTTCCTCTTTCCACCAGTTTTCCAAGTTGCCATCCGGACTGTAGCGACTGCCTTGATCATCAAATCCATGGGATATCTCATGTCCGATTACAGCACCTATGCCGCCATAATTTACCGCAGCATCTGCTTTGTAATTGTAAAAAGGTGGCTGAAGAATGGCTGCAGGAAATACGATTTCATTATAGGTAGGATTGTAGTAGGCATTTACCGTTTGAGGCGTCATAAACCACTCTGAGCGATCTACCTCTTTGCCCAGTTTGTCCATGTTTTTGCGGAATTGAAATTGGTTCGCAGCGATAATATTGGACAGGTAACTAGTGGTCTCCTTATTGTCATCCAGTTCCAGGGCAGCATAGCTTTCCCATTTATCCGGATAGCCTATCTTTACTGTGAAGGTAGCCAGCTTGTCCATGGCTTTGGCCTTGGTTTCATCACTCATCCAGTCCAGGTTTTGAATTCGATCACCCATGGCTTCCAATATATTATTGACCATCTCATTGGCTTTTTCTTTGGCTTCCTCGGGAAAGAATTCTTCGGTGTATAATTTACCAATGGCTTCTCCTACAGCCCCTTCTGCACTGCTCAGCACCCTTTTCCATCGGGATCTCAATGCTTCTGTTCCCTGCAATTCTTTTCCGTAAAAATCAAAATTTGTCTGTACCAATGCATGATTCAAATAGGGAGAGGACTTGCGCACTAGGTGCCATTTTAAGTAGTTTTGCCACATTTCAGGATCCGATTCATTGAAAACCCTTTCCAAGGCGACCATAAAATCCGGGCTACTGACAATAACCTCATCTGTGGCTGCACCAAAAGTTTCAAACAAAGCAGACCAATCCAGTGAAGGAGTAGTTGCTTGAAGCTTTTCTACTGAATATTTATTGTATCTGCCTTCAGCATCTCGCATTTCGATTCTGGTCTTGCTGGCAGCGGCCAGCTTTGTTTCTATCGCCAAAACATCTTTCGCTACCTTGCGGGCTGCTGCCTCTGAACTGCCTAGTAGTTGAAATACCCTGGAGATATGGGTTTCGTATTTCGCCTTGATTTCTTTGAATTTTTCGTTGCTTTCATCCACATAATAATCCCTGTCAGGCAATCCAAGCCCCCCTTGACTAAGGTATAAGGCATTTTTGTCTGAGTCCTTGGCATCTGAACTTACATAAATATTGAAAAATGCACTTACACCGGAAGGGTGGATTTTGCCTAGAAATGCCTGCAGGTCTGCTTTGTTTTTAATCTGCTCTATCTGTTCAAACCAGGGGAGCAAGACATCATGACCTCTTTTTTCTGCCAAGAGGGAATCCATACCAATGGTATAAAATGTTACGGCCTTGTATTGATCAGTTCCTTTAGGATACTCGGAAATATTGGCCTTGGCTGTTTCCATGACCTGCTTTACTCCGGCTATACTTTGGTCTCTAAGTTCCAGAAAGCTACCCCATCTCCCTTGGTCTGCAGGTATTTCTGCCTCTGCTAACCAGGTTCCATTGACATACTGAAAAAAATCATCTTGCGCACGGATAGAGGTATCCATATGGCTTAAGTTTATGGCTTCAATTTCTTCCTCCGTCTCTACTTGCTTTGGAGCACAAGAAAAGACTGTGAATAAAATTAAAGCAGGGATTACACTAGTTTGACTTAGCAATTTCATAGGATCATCAGGTTTGTGATTATTTAAAGTACAAAAAACAAGAAAAAATTGTTCAATACGGATTTGAATTTGTTGCGAAATATAAATTGACGACCATTTATACTGATCACATTTGCTGGTAATCCCTATTCAATAAATTTAAATCAAGCGCATTTTATAAGTGAAAAACGGGGTGTACTGACTTTAGTCTCTAGTCAAAAAGCACTTTATGAATTGGTCAATGCATTTCCTATATTTAGCCAATAATCCAACCATCAAACCTAAAATTATATGCGCCTTATATCATTTATTTGCTTCTCTTTAATGGGGTTGATTTTATTCGCCTGCAGTCAGCAATCTCCGGTTAAAGGGGATTCCGTTGCCTACCAAAAAATGACATTTTCATGGAATGGACCGGAGTTGACAGAAGACAAAGCAACATTTTTAAATTATAAAATGGAGGTGCATTTTACCGATCCTGATGGTGAAACCATAGTGGTGCCGGGGTATTTTGCAGCGGATGGTGATGCCGGTGAGAGTGGAGCAGATAGCGGTACGGTGTGGAGGGTCCACTTATTGCCCCTAAAACCGGGAGAGTGGTCATATCGAGTCAGCTTTTTGGAAGGTGAAAATATAGCCATAGCCACAGGAAATGCCAAAGGGAGCAGTTTGGCCTTTGATGGTGAGCAAGGAACATTCACTGTAACCCCTGCAGATACAAGCCAAGCTGGCTTTTTGGGAAAGGGAAAATTACAATATGAAGGTGAGCATTTTCTTCAATTCACCAATGGAGAATATTTTTTTAAAATGGGAGCCAATGCGCCTGAGGTATTGCTTCAATACAAAGACTTTGATGGAACTGATTCTGAAAGGACTTATCAGAAACACATCGCTGATTGGGAAGAAGGTGATCTGCTTTGGCATAAAGATAAAGGGAAAGGAATAGTAGGGGTGGTCAATTACCTTAAGAAGCAAGGGATCAATTCCCATTACTTTTTGCTAATGAGTGCTTATGGCGATGGAAAGACAGCCTTTCCATGGGTTGGGCAAGATGATTATTACCAATACGATGTCTCCAAACTTGATCAGTGGCAAGGGCTTTTTGATTATATGATGCAGGAAGGCATGATGGTTCAATTTGTATTGTCTGAGCAAGAGAATCAATCCTATTTTGAATTTAAAGAAGGGGGTGATTTTGCCAACAGCCGAAAGCTTTTTTATAGAGAATTAGCTGCCAGATTTGGTTATCTTAATGCGGTAACCTGGAACATAGGAGAAGAAAACGGTTGGCAAAAGGATGAAGGCTACGGGAAATCAATTACCAGCCAGCAGAGGAAACAATTCGCTGCTTACCTTAAAGATTTACTCCCTTATAATGAATTAATTGTGGTTCACAATGGTCCTTCAAATACAGATGCGATTTTCGAAGATTTGGTGGGAGACCCATCCTATACGGGGATAAGTTTTCAGGGAAATTATCAAGATGTAACACATGGGTATGACCGACTTTTACATTGGAGAAAAGCTTCTGCTGCTACTGGACATCCTTGGGTGGTTTCTTATGATGAGCCTTATACCGGCCCTGAGTATCCGGAATTGGATGTGTGGAGAAAGCATTCCCTTTGGGCTTCATTAATGGCGGGGGCCGCTGGAACAGAAGTGTATATTGGGAAAGGCGAAGATCTAAGAATACAAGATTACCGAAAATACCAAGCCTATTATGAGCTGATGAATCATGCCAAAAACTTTTTCACCAAAAGTGAAATCCCTTTTCAAGAATTGGCTCCTCAAAAAAATGAAACAGCAAATGCCTGGTTGCTAGCTGCCAATGATGAAGTATTTGTATATTACCTCAGAGATGGTGGGGAAGGGGAACTCAAATTGCCTGAAGGGCTGTTTGAAATTCATTGGTTTAACCCGAGAACTGGCGTCAGGTCTCAAAATGAGGCTTTAAAGCAAGTGTCGGGTGGACAAAACACCGCATTGGGAAAAGCTCCGGAAGAAATTGATTTAGACTGGGTGATTTTGGTGGAAAAGGTTAATAATAAGTAAGGTATTCAATCCAAAATTTCTATTATTTTACCTCGACATAAATATTGGTCCCGGTTTTTTTGCAAAGGTCATTGCCACAAATTACCAAGACCTTAAGGGGTAGCATTGCCCTGGAAATAAATCGATGCGATCATTTGACCCAGTGATAACTTGGCTTTATACGATTAGCTGAAACCTAGACTGTAGCGCATTCATATGAATATAAAAAATATAAAAAATGCCGGTTCGGCCAAACTAGGCACCTTTGGTGGGGTCTTTACTCCTTCTTTACTGACAATCTTGGGGGTTATCATGTACCTAAGGTTTGGTTGGGTTGTGGGGAATGTGGGTTTGATAGGGACCTTACTTATCGTAACCCTTTCAACTGCCATTACCTTTCTGACTTCCTTGTCAATATCGGCCATTGCTACCAATGCACCGGTAAAAGGTGGAGGCGCCTATTTTTTAATCAGTAGGTCTTTGGGAGCAGAAATTGGAGGAGCTGTCGGGATACCCTTATACCTGGCGCAGGCTTTTTCAGTTTCCTTGTATGTCATTGGTTTTTCTGAATCTGTCGTTGCTATTTTCCCTGCTTTGGACATGAAATGGGTAGGGATAGTTACCACCTTGGTTTTAGGAGGATTGGCCTTGTTTTCCACCACGGCTACGATCAAAAGCCAGTTTTTTATCATGGGCTTGATTGCATTGTCTTTATTGTCTTTGGCTTTTGGTAGTCCCATGGAAGACTCCAATGTTGAACTTTGGGGAGTGCCGGCAGCGCAGTCGGTAGATTTTTGGCAGGTATTTGCTATTTTCTTTCCGGCGGTTACCGGGATTATGGCAGGGGTAAATATGTCAGGAGATTTAAAAAACCCTTCCAAATCCATACCCAAAGGTACTTTTATGGCCATTGGTGTGGGTTATTTGATTTATATGATTTTGCCGGTGATATTGGCTAGCAGAGCAGATGCTTCTACACTGATCGATAATCCTCTTATTATGCAGGATATTGCCATTTGGGGTGGAGCTATTGTGCTGGGGATTTGGGGAGCAACCTTGTCAAGTGCCACCGGTAGTTTGTTGGGAGCGCCACGCGTTTTGCAGGCCTTGGCCAATGATAAGATTTTGCCTAAATGGGCCGGCGTATTTAGTAAGGTAGGAGGGAAGGAAAAGATTCCTAGAGCGGCAACGATCTTTACCATTGGCATCACCCTATTGACGGTGTATTTTGGTAACTTAAACCTCATTGCCCCTGTGCTCACCATGTTTTTTCTTACCACCTATGCGGTTTTAAATATTACGGCTGCCACCGAGCGGTTTTTAGGAAGTGCTTCATTCAGACCCAAGTTTAAGGTTCATTGGGTATTTTCACTTTTGGGAGCCCTTGGTTGTGCAGGAGTGATGTTTTTGATTAATGCTTTGGCAACCCTTATGGCTTTTTTGGTGATAGGGATCATTTTTGTTTGGCTGGAAAGGAGAAAGATTGAGGCGACGTGGGGAGGCCTGGGAAGAGGGGTTTTTTCCTCTATAATAAGGTATGCTTTATTTCGGCTAGAGAAAGAGGCCAATGCCAAAAGTTGGCGCCCCAATATCCTTGTTTTGTCGGGCTCTCCCGGGAAGAGGTGGCGCTTGATAGAACTTGCCGATGATATCACCAATGGTAATGCCCTGTTTACTGTGACCACCATTGTATCTGAATCCAATGTTCCTCAGGAGAAAGTTAAAGACTTTGAGGGAAGAATTATGGATTATTTGGCCAATAAAAATATACAGGCTTTGGTAAGAGTAGTCCGGGCCTCTGACCCCTTTTCAGGGGCCATGCATATGGTCAACTCTTACGGTTTGGGACAGTTGGTTCCCAATACCATTTTGCTGGGAGATACCAGAGAAAACCGAAGCTTGGTGCCCTATTCAGAAATGATAAGGCATTTCTATAAATCCAGGAAAAATGTAATCATCGTTCAGGATGAAGGGAATATAGGCTTTAAGGAAAAGAAAGTGATTGACATCTGGTGGGGAGGATTAAAGCGAAATGGGAGTTTGATGATAATTCTGGCCTACCTTTTAAAAAACAGCAGGGAATGGCAACAAGCGTCTGTAAATGTGAAGATGGTCGTTCCAAATAAAGAGGCCTATGCAGGGGCAAAAGATAATTTGGATAAAATTTTTGAAGGGATGCGTACAGGTTTTGACTATCAGATATTGACAGCTGAGGGCCGGAATTTTTGGGATATAATGGCTGAAGAGTCGAAAAACAGTGACATGATCATGATGGGCTTGGCGGTGCCTGAAGAAGAGGGGGCTTTTGAGGATTACTATGTCAAATTGAAGGAACGAACCAAATCTTTGCCTACCAAGGTTTTTGTTCTGGCTGCACAAGAGGTGGAGTTTGATAAGGTATTGATTTAGTTTCTTAATGTATACTATACCAAGGTTGTATTTTAGAATGGTTTCGAAATAAATTCCCCTCCCTTGGAATAAGGGATATTTGTGCTTAGCAGGCTGGCATTTTCGTAACTGATTTAGTGTTTCTCAGCTGGTTTCACTGATTGGAAATTAGCCTCTACGAATTTCTAATGGTAAAATAATTCCCCCAAGCTTGTTGCCCGATCTATTTGATCCAATTGAAATAAACAAATACTAAGGAAAATAGAAAAAGGAAGCCAATTCCAGCAATAGAGAGCCAACGCATCCAATTTCCCGGTTGTTGTGCTTTAGTAAGATGTTGGCTAAATATCAATTGGTAATTGAGGATGGCAATAATAGGTGCAATTAGGAAAGAGATGGTTGTGGCCAATCCTATTAATTGATTAAAAGATGCCATGAAAAAACCGATTACCAGTATTCCGCCTAGGGTTATCAAGGTCAACCACAAAAGATAGTCAGTGTTTTTTTCTTGCCGATTATTCATTACTGCGATTACTCTAGCGGTGGAGCGAGCGTAGCCATCCATGGCGCCAATGCAGGTGCCTAGCATAATGGAAAAACCTGCTGCAGCAATGACCATAAACGCCCAGGATCCTAATTGCGTAGCGAATAAATTTACTACACCTGTGGCAAAAGAAACATTATTGTCCGGCAATGAGTCTCCCGTATTGAAAAGTAAAAATGCGCCTAGCACTACAAA
>NZ_CAXBOC010000184.1:0-9505 GCF_963976465.1 uncultured Cyclobacterium sp.
ATTGGATGAAGGATGTTTTAATAAAAGCGGTTACCCCTGAAGACATTTTGTTGGCCAAAGAACAAAATAAGCACTCACTTTATTTTACCGGAAACGGTGTGCCCCTTCCTCAGGATTGGGTTTCTGTAGAAGAGGAGCTTCGCTATATCAGGGTGTTTTTTCAATTGGGAATTCGGATGATGCACCTCACCTATAACAGGAGGAACATGATAGGGGATGGTTGTGGAGAGCCCAATGATGCCGGGTTGAGTGACTTTGGAAGGGCAGTGGTTAAAGAAATGAATAGGGTTGGTGTCATTGTGGATATTTCGCATTCCGGATGGCAAACCAGCTTGGATGCAGCCAAATTTTCTGACAAACCTATGGTAGCCAGCCACAGCACAGTTAATTCATTGTATCCACATTTTCGTGCCAAGCCGGACAATGTAATCAAGGCCATAGCAGATACTGATGGGTATATGGGGATTTGTTGTATTCCTTGGTATCTGGGAGGTTCAGGAGATATCGCCTCCTTGATGCAACACATAGATTATATGGTCAAGAAGTTTGGGCCCGACCGAGTGGCCATAGGTACAGATGTCGCTCATAATTCCCAGTATGCTTCAGAGGAAAATAAGAAAATACCTGCTTATCGAAAACCTAGAAACCGATGGGAAGCTTTATGGCCTGATCCCGAAAAGGAGTTTACTACCAGCAAAGAAATGACCCAAAGTCTGGCTTGGACAAATTGGCCTTTATTTACTGTAGGCATGGTTCAAATGGGCTATTCGGAGGAGACCATCCGGAAAATATTAAGTGGTAATGTATTGCGGGTGGCCAGGGCTGCTTTAAAATAAATAGGTGTTCTATGACCGGGATTTCCCCGGTCTTATTTAATGGTTTCCGGCCTATGTATTGTAGGGTACGGTACCGAATATATTTAGATGATTAACCTTAGCCTAGGCTGACCAAATGTTAGTGTTTTTTTATTTACCTTAATTTAAATTATATGATAATATTTCAATCTGAGAATCCGAAAGCGCTTGGAAACTTAGCAGGAGAGGAAGCAGCTCCTCTGATCAGAGAAGCGATTGCAAAGAAAGGCAAAGCAAATTTAATATTAGCCACCGGTACCAGCCAATTTGAAACCATTTCCAGGCTTTTGGATGAAGAAATTGATTGGAGCAAAGTGACGGTTTTTCATTTGGATGAATACATAGGAATTCCGATTAGCCATCCGGCAAGCTTTAGGAAATACCTGAAGGAAAGATTTGTAGATAAGGTAGGAAACCTGGGAGCCATACACTATATCAATGGAGAAAATGATCCTGAAGAAGAATGCAAAAGGCTGGCGTCCTTAATCTCAGATAAAGACATAGATGTGGCCTTTGTAGGCATAGGTGAAAATGGCCACTTGGCTTTCAATGATCCCCCTGCAGACTTTGATACCCAAACACCCTATCTTGTGGTAGACCTGGATGAGCCATGCAGAAAACAACAAATGAATGAGGGATGGTTTGAAAAGATGGAGGATGTTCCGGCCCAAGCTATCAGCATGTCCATTCAACAGATCATGAAATCCAAACACATCATATGCTCAGTACCTGATGAGCGGAAAGCTAAAGCCGTTCAAGCTTGTCTGGAAGGTGAAGTGAGTAATTTAAACCCCTCAAGTATTTTGCAAGAGCATGCGTCCTGCAGCATTTTCTTGGATGATGCATCGGCCTCCTTATTATCCAAGCCAATACAGAAATAAACCACTAACTCCAAACCGTGTCCAAAGGTCGATTAAAGATCTTGGGATGCGGTTTTGTTTAGGTGTTTCTAGCATTTCTTTATCAAGCTACTTTTTCTTTTGATAATTAAGCCCTATCGTTTTAGCTTTTAGGCAAATTACCTTTTTAAATTTTGGGGAATGACCGCATAGTGGATTCTCGAATAATTAATTTCCCCGGTAAAATAACCTCCTTGGGGACTAAATTTTCTTTCTGTATATGTTTGAGGAGCAATTCACAAGCCATGTTTCCTATTTCAAAGGCAGATTCAGATACTGTGGTTAGGGTAGGGGTAATTAGGGTGCAGATGGGGTCGTTGGTAAAGCCAACCACACCAAAGTCCTTTCCTATTTGAATGTTTTGCTTTTTAAGTTCAACCATGGCCCCTATGGCTTTTCGGTCATTTACCGCAAAAATGGCATCCGGCTTTTTGGACTTGGCCATGAGCTTTTGAAGGTCCTTAGCACCACATTCTTGTGAAAACCCGTTGTGAATAATCCATTTTTTTTTGACCGGTAGGTTGTGGTGTTCCAGGGCATTTAGGTATCCATTGAGCCTGTTTTGGGTAAACATCTGGTCTTTTGGCCCGGTGATATGGGCTATTTTGCTAAACCCTTGAGAGATCAGATGAGATGTGGCCTCAAAAGCGCCATTATAATCGTCCTGCTTTACTTTCGAAGCATCAAGACTGTTGGTCCGGTCAAAGAATACCACGGGCACCCCTTTGTCCATAATTTTATGAATAGGATCGTAATTACTAGCGCAGGTAGAGATAAGTATTCCATCTAGTCCGGATAGGATAAGGTTGTTCAGGATCTGGTATTCCCTTTCCTCGGAGTCATTGGTTAGATAGAGGACAATATTGTAATTGTAATCATAAGCAATTTTCTGTATACCGGTAATGACCGTTGAAAAATAATAGTTGGTGATGAAGGGAATGATAACCCCGATATTGTTGGTTTTTCCCTGAGAAAGCCCTCTGGCATTGTAGTTTGGTTTATAATTAAGCTCCCTGGCTTTTTCAAGGACCAACTGTTTGGTTTCTAGGCTCACATCATAAGCGTCCCGTAAAGCTCTGGATACTGTGGAAACTGAAATATTCAGTTCGCGTGCAATGTCTTTTATAGTTATCGTATGGCGTAACATTCACTTTTAATCAATAGGACCTATAATATGCTGTTTATTTTATAAATATAAAATACCATTTGTAGGGAATGGTAGTATAATGTAGAGGTAGTCCATTGAATTCATAAAGATTTGATATAAAAAATTAACGAAATAAGCCGTTGTTTTAGTGGTGGAATTGTGATTTGGCCTCGCCATTCAACACCCGAATCAGCAATATTATACTTAGAAAAGGAAAAAATCAGGCGCAAAACTTTTATTTAACAGAATAACAACCTAAATTTTACTAAGCTTGAAGAATGGGATGATTTAAAGATAAAAAATCACCTTAACAATTGGGCGTTTAGTAAATCAATGCTTGAGATTTTTGGAGAATTAAGGATCCTCGGAAAATTTCTAAAGCACTCAATTTTGTCTTTTCAAAAAGAAATAGGTTGTGAAGGACAAGTCTTATTCATAGGGTAAGATTAATTTGTCGATTCACCTTCAGCCTATTTCTGGTTCAGTTTACAATGCCCAAGTCCTAATTGATTTAAAACAACATTAAATTCGATAAATGTATGTGCATATGCATTGCCTGATAAGAAATATAGCCAACAGAAATCTTGAAACAGGGAGTAATCTTAATTCCTACGATCAATGTTAATGGTTTAATAATACTCTTGTCAATTTTGTATGCATTTGATACGTTTTTTGAGCTAAACTATAAATGTTATCCTGCTGCTTTATAATGGTAGGGTTATTATTCATATGGAGTTATCCGGTGGGGAAAATAGAGACTTTCAATTGACACTTGCTCATGGAGAAAAGAACACAAAAGTAAAGGGTTCTTTTGCTAAAGATGCCGGGCAGTGCAAGGAAGATGTTATACTATGGGCTGAATTTAAGTCAGGGAATGAAATGGCCTTTTCCGCTCTTTATGAACGCTATATTGTGGCATTGTTTAATTATGGAGAGATCATAACAGCCGACAAAGAATTGATTGAAGACAGCATTCATGATTTATTTGTGGAGCTTTGGAAAAACAGAAAATCTATTGCGCAAGCGGAATCTGTTCGCTACTATTTATACAAATCCCTCAAAAGAAAAATTGTTAGAAACCTGGAGAAAAAACGTAAATCTCCATTAAAAGAAAGTTTCAAAGACCATGATTTTGAAATTGTTTTGCCTCATGATTTGGGAATTATATCCGGAGAAATTACCGCTATACAGAAAGAAAATATTCTAAAAGCCCTCAATCAACTATCTAGAAAACAGAAAGAAGTAATCATATTGCGATTTTATGATGGCCTTTCATTTGCTGAAATTTCCGGTTTACTCGGCATAAGCCAAAAGTCTACCTATACCTTGGTTTATAGGGCACTTGCTTCCATGAAAGGGAGTATGGATAATAAGCTCTTGTATTTGCTTGCATTGAAGGTATATTGTGCAAGTGATTGCCTATAAATCGACCTACTTTTTCTTCTTTAATATTTTTTTTAAAATTTTATCAATTTTTTTGAGGTAATTTCCGGAACAGCCTCCCCTTATATATATACACCGGAAAATGAGAAGAATTTTCTTAGTCTTATTTTTCCTTAAAGCAATCTAGATGAAGTCAGATATTCATTCTGTTTATGACCTATTGGTAGACATTTCCTTTCTTGACTGGGTCAAAAGCCCCACTGAAGAAACGAACAGGTATTGGGAGGAATGGCAAGGAAGTAGCCCTGAAAGGAAACTTATGCTGCGAGAAGCAAAGGTGATTGCCAATGGAATAGATTTCAAAAAAACCAGCCCTGAAAATATTCGTAAAGAATTGATTTTTAAAAAGATACAAGATTCTATTCATGAGGATAGAGAAGAGCCTGCTCCAGAAAACATAAAAATGAAAGCTAAGCCGGATCGGATAATGGCTAACAACGGCTGGCTGAAATGGGCTGCGGTATTTATCGGTCTCTTGGTAATGAGTGGCATTTACTACTTTGCCTTAAACGAAAGTATGACCACGCATACGACTGCTTACGGGGAAACCAAAAGCATTGTCCTTCCTGACGGGTCTGAAATAAAACTCAATGGCAATTCTTCACTGAGCTATTCCAATAGCTGGGAGATGGGTGAGGCAAGGGATGTTTGGTTAGTAGGGGAAGCCTACTTTACCGTAAAGCATTTAGGCGTGCAAGAGAAGTTTGTTGTCCATGCCACCACCGACTTTAATGTGGAAGTTTTGGGAACGGAATTTAACGTGCTTAACCGAAAAGGAAAAACCAAGGTGGTCTTGTCTTCCGGAAAGGTCATGCTTAACCTCCAAAAAGATAGCAGCGAGGAGCGTTTGCATATGGCTCCAGGAGAAATGGCTGAATACATTCACAATGACAAGGTTTTAACAAAAAAGGAAGTAGATCCTATGGTATATACCTCCTGGAGAAACAACCGCTTGCTCTTTGAGGATACTTCTTTGAAAGAAATAAAAGCCATTCTTGAATCTACTTATGGCCTCAAGGTAATTGTAGCGGACAGCAATTTACTTGAAAAACGCTTGTATGGATCCGCGCCTAGCAATGATGTTACCTTATTGCTGGAAGGCCTGGAAAGGAGTCTGGGAAATGAGATATCGATAGAAGGAAAACTGGTCACAATCAAATAAAACAAATATAAAAGAATACCAAAGTCATTAGCTTAAGGAATCATTTGCTTGATTCAATACCATAGAATTTATCAAACCACTATATAGTACTGCCGAATAATTTTTTCATCGGAGCTTAATAACAAGGACATAAGCCTACCGAGGAAATTGTAAAATTGCTTTAACCAAAATGATCATTATCAGGGTGTTAATTTATTTAACTCTAGGGTTTGGTCAGTCACTATAACTAACAACCTAACAATTTCGAATATGAAAAAACTTAACAAAATTAAATTTTCATTGCTCGTCTTTATGATCGGGGTAATGAGTATTCAAGCCCAGGAACTCGCGCTGGGAGACGGAAATCGGGTAGTTCACGTTGGAAAGAAAGCTTCAACCAATAACTTAAAGGCTTTAATTAAAATGCTGGAACCGATGTATGAGGTTTCTATTGTCTGCAATAGTGAATTGATCCATACCAAAATTGCTTATGAGGTTACTGATCAATCAAAATCAGTAGAGGAACATCTGTCCAAATTAACCGCAATCAGCAACCTGAGTTACCACAAATTGGATGAAGGCTTCTACGTAATTGCCAACAAGGAAGAAAAAGGTGCTATCAAAAATGATGCTTTACCCGTGAATTTGCCCAATAGCGATGCCAAGCAAACTGCAAAAAAGGAGGGAGAGAGAAAAGCAAAAGCTGAGGAAGAAAATATCTCAGGTACTGTGTCTTCAGAAAATGGAGAAACCCTTCCCGGTGTTAACGTTCTTCTTAAAGGAACCAATATTGGTACCGTTACAGACATGGATGGTAAATATTCCATCACGGTCCCAAACAGTACAGGAACATTGATCTTCTCTTTCATTGGCTTTTCTTCTCAGGAAATCCCAATTTCCGGAAGAAGCATGATAGACGTGACCATGGTGGATGAATCACAAGCTCTTGGAGAAGTTGTGGTAACGGCCTTCGGTTTGGAGAGAAAAAAGGAATCATTGGTTTATTCCGTTACAGAAGTGAGAGGAGAGGAGTTTACCAAATCCAGAGAAACCAACTTAGCGAACTCCTTGACAGGAAAGATTGCCGGTGTGAATGCCACAAGTATGGCTAGTGGACCGGGTAGTTCTAGTCGGGTGGTCATCAGAGGAAACGGCTCCTTAAACGGTAATAACCAGCCCCTCTATGTGATCAATGGTATGCCCATATCCAACAGTCCTGCCACTGTAAGAGATCAAGCCAACGGAGCCACTACTGATTTGGGGGATGGGATTTCCAGTATCAACCCGGATGACATCGAATCCATAAGTGTGCTTAAGGGGGGTGCTGCAGCGGCCTTATATGGCAGTCAGGCAGCAAATGGCGTAATCCTAATAACCACCAAAAAAGGAACAAGGCAAGCAAAAGGGATTGGTATAGAGCTTAACTCCAATTTCACTTTGGGTACTATTAATATTTTCCCTGAGTATCAATATGAATATGGACAAGGAAGTCTGGGTGTTCGTCCACAAAGTCAGGGTGAAGCCATCAGTACAGGACGTTTGTCTTATGGTGAACCCATGGATGGCCAGCCATATGTGCAGTTTGATGGAGTAGAAAGGCCATATTCAGGTGTTTCTATCAAAGACAATATCAAAGCATTTTACAGAAATAGTACGAATATCGTAAATACGGTATCTTTTTCCGGAGGAAATGAATCGGTTCTTTATAGGGTGTCTGCTTCAGACCTTCAATCAGGAGCTATCGTAAAAGGGTCTACCTACGACAGGCAAACTGCCAATGTGAATTTAAAGGCTTTCTTGAGTGATAAATTGAGCTTTGATACCCAGGTGCAATACAACTATGAAGTAGGAACCAACCGTCCGGGGGTAGGCTATGTTGGAACCAACTCTGCATGGGGCGTTTATTTATTGGCCAATACGGTTGATATAACAGATTTAGCCCCGGGCTACAATCCAGAAACCGGTCAGGAAGTAGAGTGGCAACATGTAAACCAAGCCACAAACCCCTATTTCGCCAGAGACAGAATGGGGAATAAGGATGTGAAAGATAGGGGGATGGCCCAAGGAAGCATAACCTATGATCTGCTGCCCAATTTATTTATCAAAGCAGATTTTATGCGGGATTTTAGCAGCTGGAGAGAGGAAGATTATTACCCTGTAGGTACTGCCTTTAGACCTTTGGGTACTTACCGCTCACAAGAAGAACTTCGAACTCGGTCTAACGGCCGAGTGATTGCCAACTACAACACTACTTTTGGTAATGGCATCAACCTAGCTGCAATGGTTGGGGGCAATTTGGAAAGAGATATTTTGGATGTTTCCAACCTTGTAGGTTCTGAATACATCATTCCCGATTGGATCAGTCCTGTTAACCTGAATATTCTGGCTCCTTCCAAAGGTTTTTACCGAACAGGTACCAATTCGGTTTTCAGCTCCTTGGATTTTAACCTCAAAGAAACTTACTATTTAAGTATCACAGGTAGACAAGATCAGTTTTCTACCCTGAACCCCGGAAACAATAAAATCTTTTACCCTTCTGTAGGAGGTAGTGTGATTTTATCCAATGCTTTTGATCTTCCGGATGCGATTAGCTTTGCGAAGTTAAGAGGTTCTTGGGCTCAGGTAGGTTCTGCCACGGTGGATGCCTATGCCATCAATCAGTTGTACGGCTTCCGATTGGGAGGTCACTTGGGAGTACCAGTGCAGACTTCAAGCTCTGCCATTTCAAATCCTGAATTAAGACCTTTGACTTCCACTACTTCTGAAATAGGTTTTGATGCGCAGTTTTTCGACAATAGGTTTGGCATAGATTTCACCCTTTATAGCAAAATTAATCAGGATGACATCGTTTCCACCGATATAGCCCCTTCTTCAGGAGCTACCTCTACCTTATTGAATGTAGGAGAAATTAGCAATAAAGGGATAGAGTTGCTTCTGACCGGTAATCCCATAAGAACATCTGTATTCTCTTGGAATGTAAGTTATAACCTTGCTTACAATAAAAACAGGGTGCTTACCCTCGCTCCGGGTCAGGCCACCGGTAACAGTAGCTTATTGGGCAAAGATTCTAGTACTCGTTTTGGAAGAAGTTACGAATATACAGAAGATGGAATTAGGGTATATAATAGCGTAAGTGGCTATGCCATGCGAGGACCAACAATGCCGTTGGGGATAGGTGTTCCTCCTTATACCATGGGTTTTGAAAACACCTTTACTTACAAAAACTTCTCTTTAAATGCGCTTATCGATGCCAAATTTGGAAATAAATTTTTCTCTCAGGCCAAACAATACATGTGGAGGTTTGGCTTGCTTAAGGAAACCTTACCCGGAAGAGACAATGGGCTGACCGTGGAGGGTGTTGATGAAAATGGAGATGCCTTTACCAAAACATGGCCTGCCAGCTTTATGTCTACTTATTATAACAATGATGGACAGTATGCTACCAACTTTATGATCGATGGGAGTTTTGTGAAATTAAGAAGCGTGGTATTGAATTATAACATACCGGTAGAGAAATTACAATTTGTGAATTTGACTACCGCCCAAATATCATTGGTGGCCAGAAACCTTGCCATTCTTTACAGAAATTCAGATCATTTTGATCCTGAACAAGGGTCTGATCCTAATAGCAACTCCCAAAATTTTTCCGGAGTAATGCTTCCAAGAACTAGAGAGATAGGTTTTAATTTAAGGATTGCTTTTTAATGAAGAGCAGTCTGCAGTTCACCAATTTATTTCTTAAACAATATGATATTATGAAAAAGTATTCAAATATATATTTAATTAGTCTTGCTATAGCTTTAATAGCCATGACTTCCTGTAATGACTTTACAGATAATTTGAGCGACTTGAATAAAAACCCCAATGCTTATCAGGAGGTCATTCCCGAGTTTCTCTTTACCAATTCAATGCTGGTTGGAGTGGCATATAACTTTACCAATGGGGCAGATGGACAGCACTTTATCTTTGCTCAGGCCATGCAGCATTTTGCTACCCATTCTGAGGTAAGAGGCACTGGGGA
>NZ_CAXBOC010000185.1:0-9471 GCF_963976465.1 uncultured Cyclobacterium sp.
GTAACTGCCGATAAATGGGTTACTATTCCGGATGAAGTAAGGAATATGTATTCCATATGGAGACCTACGCCAATGTATCGTGCATACGGCCTGGAAAAAGCTTTAGACACACCGGCAAAAATTTATTATAAGTATGAAGGGGTTAGTCCTTCAGGTTCCCATAAGCCCAATACGGCCATTCCTCAGGCTTATTATAACAAACAAGAAGGTGTGAAAAGAATTACCACAGAAACCGGTGCGGGACAGTGGGGAAGTGCTTTGAGCTTTGCTTGTCAGCATTTCGGTCTTGAATGTGATGTGTATATGGTAAGGCTTTCTTATAAGGACAAACCTTATAGAAAAATGATGATGAATACCTGGGGAGCCAATGTATACCCATCTCCTTCCGATAGGACTGAAGCAGGAAGAAAGATCTTGGCGGAGTTTCCTGATTCTCCGGGAAGCCTTGGGATAGCCATCTCTGAAGCCGTAGAAATGGCTGCCACACGGGAGGATACCAAATATGCACTGGGAAGTGTTTTGAATCACGTAAAATTACACCAGACGATCATAGGTTTAGAGGCCATCAAGCAACTTGAGAAAGCAGGAAGTGATATGCCTGACATTGTAATTGCACCGTTTGGTGGAGGGTCAAATTTCGCAGGTCTTTCCTTTCCGTTTTTGCGTTTGAATTTGGAAGGGGGTAAAAATATTCGTTGCATTGCTAGCGAACCGTCCTCTTGTCCAAAACTTACCCGTGGCGTTTTTAGGTATGACTTTGGTGATACAGCAGGAATGACACCCTTATTGCCTATGTATACCCTAGGGCATGACTTTATACCGGCACCAATTCACGCCGGTGGACTTCGGTATCATGGAGCTGGAGTGATTGTCAGTCAATTGCTGAAAGATAAATTGATTGAAGCCCAATCTCATGATAACCTTGAAATATTTGATGCAGGCGTTCTTTTTGCCAGATCAGAAGAAATTATTCCTGCTCCCGAAGCCAATCATGGCATTGCCACCGCCATCAAAGAAGCCAAAAAATGCAAAGAAGAAGGAGTTTCAAAAACCATCCTATTTAATTTATGCGGTCATGGTAATTTTGACATGAAAGCTTATGACGATTATTTTTCCGGTAAAATTAAAAGTCATGAATTAGGACAAGAAGAGATTGATAAATCTATTGCCAAACTTAATACCCCTGAAATCCCCGCTTAAGGAGGAAGGGAGCATTACATGGACAGAAGAAGTTTTTTAAGGAAAGGAGGGTTGATCGGTGGCGCCTTGTCACTACCGCGATACGCTCCTTTTTTTATTGATGAGGACCTTCCAATAATTGATACCCACCTCCATTTATGGGATTTAGACCGCTTGGATTACCCTTGGTTAAAAAATCCCAAAAACATACTTTCACGAAATTTTCTTTTGAAAGATTATCATGCTGCCACTCAAGGCTGTCCGATTGAAAAAATGGTTTTTGTGGAGTGTGGAAGAGACCCTAATCAATACCTTGAGGAAGTGGATTGGGTTATAGAGGTTCGAGAAAAAGACAATAGAATAGCAGGAATGGTGGCATATTTCCCTTTGGAAAAAGGGGAAGAAGGCATGAAGGAAATGGAGATATTGGCTGAAAGGGATATTGTAAGAGGAATTCGAAAGGCTTTTAGGCCTGGGCATTCAGGGTTTAATGAAGGTATCCAAATGCTTAAAAAGATGGGTTACTCTTATGACCTAAATATTAGGCCTGCGGAGCTGCCTGCAGCTTATTCATTTGCAAAAGCCAACCCTGATCTTGTGATCATTTTGGATCATATTGCCAATCCTGACATTGGGAATATGGATCATAAAGATTGGTCAAAAGCCATTTCACCTTTTTCTTCCCTAGACAATGTGAGTTGTAAAATTTCAGGAATGTTAACCAAGACGAATCAATCGCGAGATCCCTTGGATCAAATGAGACCCTACTTCAATACCGTATTAGAAGTCTTTGGAATTGATAGGGTTATTTTTGGGGGAGATTGGCCGGTATTGTTGAGAGCGGCCAGTTATCAAGATTGGGTTAGGGACTTTTATGCTTTGGCTAAAACGTTGACATCAAGTGAAAAGAGAAAACTTTACAACCAAAATGCAAGATCTGTTTATAGGGTATAATATTGCTAGGGAAAATTTAATTTAAAGTGGATTTTTTCTAAATTTAAAGAGAAAATATTAGTATGAAAATTCTTTCGATAAACTAAAAATTCAATAATGCTTGATAAACCAGATAAAAATAAAAAGCCTGATTCCAGGAGAGGTTTCATTAAAACTGCTTCATTAAGTGCTGCAAGTTTTTTTATTGTGCCAAGATTTGTTCTTGGTGGACAGGGACATGTTGCCCCTAGCGATAAAGTAAATATTGGCATGATCGGAGTAGGAGGAAAGGGTAGGAAAAACGCCATAGATTTAATGAAGTTGGACGATGTGCAGATTACTGCCATTGCAGATCCTGCAGAGTACTGGGATTTGGCTAATTTTTATTATCGGTCCATTGCCGGCAGAGAGCCCGTGAAGCGTTTGATAGAAGATCATTATGAAGATAAAACGGAAAATTTTAAAGTAAAGGAATACTTGGATTTTCGAGAAATGCTTGAAAAAGAACAGGGACTGGATGCAGTTTGTTGCTCCACTCCTGACAATACACATGCTTTTGTTACTTATGCTTCCATGAAGTTGGGCAAGCATGTATACTGTGAAAAACCCCTAACTCATAATATCTGGGAAGCCAGGATGATCAAGCAGCTGACCAAGGAGACAGGTTTGGCCACGCAAATGGGAAATGTGGGGCATAGCACTGATGGAATTCGACAAACTGTGGAATACTTGAGGGCAGGTGTGATTGGAGAAGTTAGAGAAACACATTCTTGGGTGCCGGCCTCTAGGTGGATAGATGAAATGCAAGGGGTGCCAACCACCAATACTGAAAAGCCACATGGCTTTGATTGGGACCTTTGGTTAGGGCCTTCAGCCAATAGACCTTTTCATAAATGGTACACTCCTGTTACATGGAGAGATTTTTGGGATTTTGGATGTGGAGCCTTAGGGGACTTTGGTTGCCATGACATGGATGCTGCTACCTGGGCCTTTGAACTGGGGCACCCGGATTCCATTGAGGTTTTTCCCTCAGGATTTAGCAATGAGAATATTGCCCCATACGGGGAAATAGGTTACTATAATTTCCCTGATAACAATACCGGAAAGCCAATTCAATTGACATGGTATTCAGGCGGACTTAAGCCAAAATTACACCCGGCTTTGCCTGAAGGGTACCAATGGCCTTCCAGGGCAGCGATGTTTGTAGGAGATAAGGGAATCATTGTGAATGGAGGAGACCGTGTTCCGCAAGTTTTCCCGAAAAGTCTTGCAGAGAATATGAAAAAACCAAAAGAGGTAATTCCCCGATCTAAAGGACACTTTAGAGATTGGGTGAATGCGATTAAAGGTGGTCCTGAAGCCAGTTCAAACTTTGAATATGGGGCGCATTTAACGGAAATTACATTACTGGGCGTGCTTTCGCTAAGGATGAAAGGACAAAAAATTAACTGGGATGCCGAAAATCTTAAAGCCACTGGCCTACCGGAGGCTGATAAATATATCAAAGAACCTGTAAGAAGTGGTTGGGAAATGAGCTGAACCCAATATTAACTCGGAGTAGGTCAATGATCAGAGGCAAAAACCAAATGCAGTATTGATGATTAAGGATTGATTTGACTATTTTCCTGTTCCTAATGGTTTTAATAAAAAGGCCGATTTAATTTTTAAATCGGTCTTTTTATTAAGGTATCGTGTATCACCTTTCTGAGGTGATAGGTAGTGCTGGGCCTAATCTTGGTCAAATGATAAAGAGGGCAATACTTGATAACCCCATAAATTAATTCTCAACAAGTACTACGTGATTGAGCGAAGGCTTAAATCCAGGACATCAATCCAAAAGAAAATTGTTGAAAAATGTATTTTTTAGGGTCAGCCAGATAAAGAAAAAGATTATGCCCCAAATGAGATAAGGTCGGTAATAATCCATGGTTTCTTTATAACGGGATTCAATAATTTCAGCTTTCTCTAATTCATCAATTTTTGTGAAAATATTTTCTAATGCTTTGTCATCAGAAGCTCTAAAAAACTCTGCTTTGGTTATGCGGGCGATGTTCCTTAAGGTTTCTTCATTAAGGTAACTCTCAATCATTTGAGGTCTACCGAAAAAGTCGGTACCATAAGGAACCATGCCATCTTTACCTACGGCAATGGTGTAGATTTTGATATCCATTGCTTCAGCTAGCTGAGCGGCAAATACGGGGTCTACATTTCCTGCGTTATTGTCTCCGTCACTAAGTAAAACCATTACCTTGGATTTGGCTTCTGATTCTCTGATACGGTTAATACCTGTAGATACAGCGCTGCCAATGGCTGTTCCCTTGGCATCCATCATATTGAAAGTAATGCTATTGACCAAGTCGGTAAGAAGTTCATAATCTGTGGTAAGTGGAGCTAGGGAAAATGCTTCTCCCGAGAAAATCACCATACCTATCCGGTCGGCAATTCTACCATTGATGAAATCTATTGCAGTTTCCTTAGCGGCTTCCAGTCGGTTAGGGGTAAAGTCTTGCAAATCCATGGATTCTGAAATGTCCATTACCAACATGATATCAATCCCTTCGGTATATTGTTCTACCTTTTCATTGGTACGTTGTGGTCTGGCAAGTGCTATTACCACCATCCAAAGCGCCAGAAGAAAGAAGAGTGAAGGCAAAAGCCGTAGGTAGGTCCATGGATTCTTCGTCGGAACTATTTTAGGAAGAGAAAGCTCTAAAGCGGGCTTTTTGATCAGTTTAATAAACTTTCTGATCAACAACAATATAGGGATAATCCAAATCAGGTGGAGTAAGAAGAAATTCTCCCACTCAAAACTTCGCAGGGTTTCAGGTGAAAACCAGCTCCAAGAAAAAAAAGAAGAGACATCAGTCATGGTTGTGGATTTTATCTATTTTTTCTTCCAATAGCCCTTCTGATATTTTTAATAAATTATCACAGGCTTCCCGAATATTATCATCTACCCGATTGGCATAAATAATCAGTTCTATTTTTCGAAAGTCTTTTATTATTTCAGGCTTTTCCAAATGCTCAGCAATTTCTGTACTTGTCCATTCTTTATAAGGACGACCGGTCAAATTTTCCAAGTAATTTTTCCATAGGCCTAGTAATTCATCGGCCTCCTGAATACCGGGTTTGTTTATCAATAGCTGCATAGCACTTTCCCAATTGGACAGGAATTTGCTCCACTTTTTACGCTCTCGATAGGCTTTCCACCTTTTTATTAGTCCTTTGCCGAAAATCAGTATAGCCAAGACTACTAGCACGACGATTGCCACTATACCAATAATAAGGTAAGGGTAATTGAAAGATTGTGGGATATTGAGGTAGCTATTGTTTTGTTCAAAAGCCAACTCCTCCGGTATTTCCTCAATGGTAAGGGTGAGGACCAAAGGAGCAGGCTGTGGAAAGTGGCTTATGCTGTCATAATTTAAAACTTCATATACTGGGATTTTAAACTCCTGAATAGAATCTAAGGAAAAGTTTGAGATCCAGTAGACCGCACTGTCCAAAGTGATACTGTCTTCTGTGTAAGAAGAAAATATTTGTTTGTCTAAATATTCAAAATCACCAAAGTCATAGGTAGAGTCCGGAAATATAATTGGAAGCTCACTGGGATAGCTGGATTTTAAGACATAGCCCACCCTTTCACCTAACTTTGCGGAGTCTTGCAGGAAATACCCATCTACAATGACATCTTGACCTTGTGCAAAGGAGAATGGTAAGAAAAGAAAGGCAAGCAAATAACTTAGTTTTACTATTCTATCCACGTTTCATGGTTTTATTTCTCGACTTAAATAATTCCATCAAAGGTAGGACGATGTCTTGATCTGTGGCTATCTGAAGGTAATTGATCTGGTTTTTTTTGCAAAAATCCTTGAGATGGTTCCGTTCAGAGATAAAGGATGAGGCGATCTTTTTAGAGAATCCCCCAAAGGCAGTATTTACCCAGGTGGTTTTGTCTTCTTCCTTGTCAAAAACAGGTATGATTCCTAAGGAGGGCAATGCAGCTTCTATTGGGTCAGTCATTTGTAATACCACTAAATCATGTTTGAAGGCCATGGCTTTTAAGGTTCTTTCATATCCTTCATCAATAAAATCAGATATAACGAAGATTATTGCGCGTTTTTTAATCAGATTGAGACTAAAGGTAAACATCCCATCAAGGTCTGTTTTCTTTGATTTCATATCTTGGCTGAATATTCCTCGAATAATCTTTACGGCTTGCCGGGTGCCTTTTCCCGGCAGTACGATTTTTTCCTTTTGATCTGAATAACTTATCAAGCCAACCTGAGAGCCATCATGGATAGAGGCCAAAGTCAACACTCCGGCAATTTCTTTTCCAAGGTCAATTTTCTTTCTTTCCTTGCTACCGATGTCTTGTGAGCCACTTACATCCAATAGAAAATAGACACTTTGATCTTTATCTTCTTTGAAGGTCTTTACGAAGGTTCCATGCCCTTTTGCAGACACTTTCCATTCAATCGTCCGGACATCATCACCATACTGATAAGGGCGAAGGTCATCAAACTCTAGGCCTGCACCTTTGAAAATAGATTGATGGTCTCCTTGAAGGTGGCTATTGGCCACTTTTCTAAGAAGGATTTCATATTTTCTAAGCTTTTTTATCAGTTGATTCATTTTCATTTTTTAATCAGAGGCCTAATTTAGCAGTCATATTCGAATAATAAAACGACTTAGCCTTTACTTATTGTCAATTTTAAAAGGAATTAGGTAATTTTGAAATGTGAAATACCTATCTATAGCTTTTGCTTTCCTTTTCGGGACATTTTCTTGCGCAAAGAATAATGATGCCGAAGACATTTTGTCAGAAGATACCATGGTTAATATTCTTGTGGATATACATCTGACAGAGGGCCTTGTGCAGTCCCTTTCCATTCCCTATGATTCATCAAAGATCCTTTATCCCATTTTGGAGAGACGAATTTTTGAGAAACATGGTGTCCCCGATTCTATTTATGTAAAGAGTTTGGAATTTTATTTGCGGGATGCAGCCAAAATGGAATATTTATATGAACGGACAATAGACTCATTGTCAGTAAAAGAAAAAGAAGCACAGCAAAACCAACAGCCATAAATGAAATTGTATCCGGAAAATTTGGAGGAAAAAATAGACTTTGATAAAATCAAAGATTTAATAAGAGAAGAATGTACGGGTGTACTGGGTGCGGATTTTGTAAAAAAAATTGCTTTCTCAAAAGACAGAAGGTTGCTCAGCAGACTTTTGACCCAGACTGAGGAATTCAGGCAAATTTTGGTCTCAGGAGAACCATTTCCTAGTAATAATTATATCAATATTTATCCTTACCTCAATAAGGCCAAGATTGAAGGGACTTTCTTGTTTGAAGAGGATTTTCATGAAATTCGTTTGGGCTTGAAAACCCTTGAAAGTTGCGTACTCTTCTTTAAAAAGAACGCTGAAGAATACCCGCAATTGTTTCAGCTCTTGGGGATGGTAGAGGATAATATATCCCTCACATTCAGTATTGACAGGGTCTTGGATGACAAGGGGAAAATGAAGGACAATGCTTCAAAGGAGTTAAACATTGTGCGGACACAGCTTGCTTATGAAGAAAACCGGATACGAAAAGTGCTGGATAGTATTTATAGGTCTGCAAAATCTCAGGGTATTACACCGGAAGATGCTTCCATTACCATCAGGGGAGGTAGAATGGTGATCCCCATTCTAGCAGAGTATAAAAGGCGTATCAAAGGGTTTATTCATGATGAATCGGCAACAGGGCAGACAGTATACCTAGAGCCTGCAGAGGTCTTGGATATCAACAATGATATCAAAGACCTCTTGTATATGGAGCGAAGAGAGGTGCAAAAGATCCTTACCAAACTTACCGATGAGCTCCGGGAATATATCCCCACTTTAAAGAGGGCTTTTCATTTTTTGGGCATGGTCGATTTTATTCGAGCCAAGGCCAAGTTTGCAATTAAGATCAACGGGATCAATCCGGAGATGGTAAAAGAACGGGAGATGACTTGGCAAAAAGCCAGGCATCCACTTCTGGAAATGTCTCTCAAGCACCAAGGAAAGGCCATTGTACCTGTTTCCATAAAGTTGGATCCCAATCATCGTTTGTTGGTAATATCAGGGCCCAATGCAGGGGGGAAATCAGTGACACTTAAAACCGTGGCATTGGTGCAGTATATGTTTCAGTGTGGCTTACTCGTTCCGATGGAGCCCAAGTCAAAGTGTGCGATTTTTGATCAATTCTTTATTGATATAGGAGATGAACAAAATATTGAGAATGACCTCAGTACTTATAGTTCGCATTTGATGAATATGAAGCACTTTACCTTTTTTGCCAATAAGCGAACACTATTTTTTATTGATGAATTTGGTACAGGTACGGAACCGCAGTTTGGTGGTGCCATAGCAGAGGCACTATTGATTGCATTGAATAAATCAGGTGCATTTGGTTTGGTGACTACCCATTATGGTAACTTAAAACAGCTGGCCTCTAAGAGTCAAGGGATGGTGAATGGAGCAATGAGGTTTGATGTGGATCGCCTTGAGCCATTATATGAGCTGGAGATAGGGAAGCCCGGAAGTTCTTTTGCTTTTGAAATTGCAGGTAAGATAGGTATTCCAAAGGAAATTGTACTTCATGCAAAAGCCCAGATAGGAGAAACCAGGGTGCGCTATGACAAGTTGCTTTTAAAGGTGGAAAGTGAAAAAAGCAAGTATGAGAGCTTAATGGTTGAAGCTGAACGAAAAGACCGATTGCTGACTTCCAGACTGAAAGAATACAATGCGCTGAAGGCAACCCTTGAAGATCAGAAAAAGGCCATCTTAAATGAAGCCAAGGCCCAAGCAAAGCTTTTATTGGATGATACCAATCGGAAAATTGAAAATACTATACGCTCCATTAAAGAATCACAAGCCAATAAGGAAGCGACCAAAAAAATAAGGCAGGAACTTGATGAACATAAAGCCGGAATTAAACCTGAAAAGAAGCCTATTGAACAGAAGGAAACAATAAAGGTGGAAAGTGGAACCATAGGCGTTGGGGATCAGGTAAGGATCAAAGACAATGGTGCCTTGGCAGAGGTGTTGGAGATCAAAGGCAAACAGGTTAGCATAGTCATTGGCGACTTGAAATCAACCGTGAAGCTCAATCGGTTGGAAAAAATATCCAATACCTCTCTTAAAAAAGAGAAGCGGGCAATCGATAAAAGAATGAATTATGATACCACTTCTAAAATGGCTAATTTCTCACCCAATTTGGACATTAGAGGAAGAAGAGGAGAGGAAGTTTTTGGATTGATTCAGAATTTTATTGATGAAGCACATATGCTGGGCATCAATGATGTGAAAGTAATCCATGGAAA
>NZ_CAXBOC010000186.1:0-9443 GCF_963976465.1 uncultured Cyclobacterium sp.
AACTTCGGCGATGGCTGGCTACTCTGCGGTCGTTATGGTAAAACAAAAGCTCGTGGTTCATAACAAAATTTGTGTCAATAATGGAGCTAAGGATTTGTTTTTCCAAAAAATGAAGTAAAGTATCTCGAACTATTGATGATTTAAGAGCGTATATGATTTGTACTGTCATAATAATATTTTCAACTAGAGCCGTAAATTAAAATACTGTTTATTAAATAATTTGAAATTTATATTGAGTTTGATGGAGATGTTTTATTGTGATTTATTAAAAGGATGTAAAGTAATATTTAATTTTTTTATTATTTCTTTTCTTCTATTTCTATATCCTTCCTGCGATATAAGATCCAATGAAGAAGAAAGTAACCTTGTTACTATTGAAAAAGTTGATTCAATTAGAGTAGATTGGGGAACTAAGTTTACAATCCTTGATTTTGATCAAAATAAAAGAAGATTTCTGGCTGTTGATCAAGTGACAAAAGAATTTTTGATTATAGATAGCACAGGTAAGGTGTTGGAGTCAATACAAAGATTTGGGGATGGGCCTAATGAGTATAATTCTAGTTTGATTGCTGCATCTTTTTTTGAAGAAAAGGGGGGCTATCTATTACTTAGTTCACGGGAATTGATATGGTATAGTGATGTTTGGGAAGTGAATGACAGATTTAGATTCGTTTCCGAATGGTATGCAGTTTTTTACACTGGTCCTAGATATGCTGTTCCGTATTATTTTCAGAAGAACGGTTCTGATATTTTTGTCTTTACGAACTTTTTTTCTGGTTTTAATTCAAATGCAGGAATTAAGGATACTAATATTGATTTTCTTGTTGAGCAATTTAATCCTGTGGCAGATCAATTGGAAAAAGTTCTATTATTTAAAAGTGACGACATTCCCAAAACTGGATATTCTAAAGGGAATTCAAGCATGCCTGTTCAGGTTTATCACTTAGATAAAGAAAAAAAATTAATGTATTTAACTTTTCAACATTCTAAAGAAATTGGTGTTTATGATTTAGGTGAAAATTTTGAATTGAAATATAAAGTAAATTTTAATCACGAGGATTTTAATCGATCTAATAATTCCAAAAATGTTGGCCTTTTTCGGTTTGATCAAGGTTTTACTGGGATTCTTTATTATAAGGGGTTAAAGGAATCCACTGAAGTCGCTAGAAAAAGTGTAGATCCCAACTACGTTCCATTTTTTGACCCAAAGTTGTATGGATTTATTTTGATTAATGATGACAAATCGTTAGAAGTTGAAGTTCCATTTCCTTTTCCAGATTGTGAACCAAATTCAGAAATTGTGCAATTACCAGGTAATAGAATCTTGATGCGCGATATTTACAATGGGAATGTGGAACCTGAGTTTTCAAGCTACTCCATTTTCGAAGTTAAAGTACAATAGTTTACAGTCTTGCCATTTATTTTTATGGCACCGGTGCCCTTTTCAAAATATACAATTTCAAAAAAGCGAATGGTAGTATACTGACCAAACTCAAAAAAGGTTTGGTCTTTGTATAGCGCAGTAACAATGTTTTCAATGATAGTCCCTGCTATACTGCATAGATGGTTTAATTTGCGGTAGTAGCAAATTTGTCTTGGGCAAGAAATTTATGAATATCACTTACAACAATAGAGCCTTCACCTACGGCAGAAGCTACACGTTTTACAGAACCTGAGCGTACATCGCCAACTGCAAATAATCCCGGTAAACTAGTTTCAAAAGTATACGGCTTTCTCTGACTAAACTCAGGTTCGCTATTTAAAGCATTGTCACAAATGGCAAGTCCCGTATGTACAAAACCTTTGGCATCTGTATCAATAATAGTATCTAACCATTCTGTGCAAGGCTTTGCTCCTACAAATGTGAAAAGATAACCAATATCATTTTCAACTAAGGTCTCATTTTTCTTGATTTCAACCTTTTCTAAATAGGTGCTTCCCTCAACTGTTATCACGTTACTACCGGTCAATACTTCAATATTTTCACAAGCGATAATACGCTGTACCAGATAATCGCTCATTTTGGCACCTATGTCCTCATTTCTAATAATCACATAAACTTTAAACGCATAATTTGCCAAGAATAATGCTGCTTGACCTGCTGAGTTACCACCGCCCACAATACCAATTTCACTATTTCTGCACATATTTGCATGCATAGAAGTTGCGCTGTAGTATATACCGGAACCTTCAAATTTTTGAATACCTTCTAGCGGTAACCTTCTATAGGCTGCACCCGTAGCCGCAATTACTGTTTTAGCTTTTAAAATAGAAGTGTTGCTAGAACTGATTTGATAATAATTGTCTTTTCGCTCTATGCCTTCTACCCTATGCGGTACAGAAATGGTACAGCCAAACTTTTGTGCTTGTATATAGCCGTTATTCGCTAAATCCCTACCGGAAATTCCTGTAGGAAAGCCCAGGTAATTTTCAATTTTAGAACTCTTACCGGCTTGTCCACCCGGGGAGTTGCTATCAATAGTCAACACTTTTAATCCTTCTGAAGCTGCATACACACTAGCTGCCAATCCTGCCGGGCCCGCTCCAACTACCAGTACATCGTAAATTTCATCATCTAGCTGTAAACGAACACCGGTACATTCTCCAATTTCATTTATAGATGGACGAATAGAAATATCATTCTGACTATTGATTAAAACAGGTAAATCAGATTCCTTAAGATTGAAAGTTGCTAACATTTGTCCCAATCCTTCTTCCTTATCAGAATCTATAAAATTGTACCAGATATCATTTTTATCCATGAAATCACGAATGGCATAAGTTTCATTAGAGTGTTCAGAACCAATAAGTTTTATGCCTTGTACGTTATTCTTCAGTGCATCTTCACGTTGTAAAAAAGCGTTCAAAAGCACATCACTAATATCACTGAATTTAGCAATGGCACTTTTTAATTTTTCTGGACTTATTCTTATAAGCTGTGTGTTTTCTAATGTTTCGCCACAAACACCAACGTTCTATGAGACAAAATACTACTAGACCCAGAAAACTGATGTCTTCTGTGGATGGCAATGCTATCCTCTCTTTTATCAGGATCTATAATTCTTATTCCACCGGTGAGTACTACAAAAAAATCGTAATGCTGATCACCAAAATCCAACACCACCGTAGGCTCTTTGTAAAATTCAACCTCACCATAGGTTTTAAGTTTTTCAACTTGTATTTCGGTTAACTCCGGATATTTAGAATCTATCATAAATGGTTAGGTTTAATAGGTTACAAAAGCTTTATCGGCATAACACCAAAGCCACCTTTCATTAAGTTCTGCTGAACTAATAACCGGGTGGTTGGTGGAACGATAATGAGCTGTTGCATGCTTGTTTTTAGAATTGTCACAACAAAGCGTAACACCACATTCCTGACATGTGCGCAAATGTACCCAACCATCACCCAATTTTACACATTCTTCGCAAACATGTTCATTGGCTGTTTTAATTTCTGAGATAGCAGTGATATGCTTGCAAGAAGTTTGTGACATCATAACCCTTTTTTGGTATTTTATAAATTTAACGAAAGAAATTGATACTAGCCACTTGGCATTATAAGGTTAATGGTTTAATCTTCTTATAAAAGAAGGAACAATAAATTTCTCCATTTCTTTCCATGCCATGGTATGGCTTAACTCCAAATCTTTTGGATTATGATGCAAGAACAAAGTTACAAGTTCCAAACCAGGAACTATAAATAAAAATTGCCCACCGTAGCCGGCTGCATAAATTATAGGGAATTTCATTTCATCCACATTCAATTCACCTCGCCACCAGTGATAACCGTAACCACTGTTTTCCAGGTGTGGTAGATGAAAGGCAGTAGATTCTTCTATCCAAGATTCAGAAATTATCTGTTGTTTATTCCATTTTCCCCTACCAAGTACCAATTGGCCCATTTTCAGAAAATCTCTGGGCCCTAACCAGAGTCCACCACCTGTATGAACTTCATCTGTAAGGGAAAACCAATGGTAATGTTGGATTCCCAATTGATTGAACAATGTTTTTTCGGCATATGTATCAGCTGGCATTCCGGTAGCATCGAGTATAACACCACCAAGCAGTACCGAGAGGCCACTGTTGTACTCGAACTTATCTCCCGGTTGTGCTCCGGTGACAATATTTCGTTTCAATACAAAATCATACATGTCTTGACTGAAAAGCATTTTTATTACATCATTTTCCGGGTCTGATATAGGAAGCTCCCATTCATTCCAGTCCAAGCCTGCAGACATTGTAAGTGCATCTTTCAGGCTTACCGGCCAGGTAGCGGTGTGCAGGGTATCGATGTATTTGGGGAAAAAATATTGAATAGGTTGGTCCAAGTCACCTATTAAACCATTGTCATGTGCAATCCCCATCAATAGTGAAGTCACACTTTTTGTACAAGATTGTATGGTATGCAACCTATTTTTAGATCCTAAATGAAAATACTCCTCTAGTACCAGTTTACCATTATGGGTTATTAGCACCGCATCTAATCCTTGGTATTTTCCATCAATCACCTTCTGAAACAATTTATGTAGTGGTTTTTGTGAAATTATTGAGCTTTCCAAGCTAGCTATATTCCAATCATCATCCAATGGTTCAGGAATGCTGTAATTCCAATGATCTAATGCCTCTCCATTTTTATCAATTCTTGCTGGCATTTCGGAAGTCCATTCACTAACCTTAACAAATTTTAAAGTATCATTTTTTCTAAGGGAATCGTAAAAAATTCCTTCTAGAGAACGTTTATCCTTTGATAATTTCCCTTTAAATATTTGCCCATGGCCAAAATCCATCTCAATATTAAAGTTGGCCACTTTTACATTTGGAATTTTACCGGCGTCAAGTAACGCTACTACTTCATAGCGACCACTCCATTCCCCATCTAAGAATCCCCTATTTAATTCTAAATCAAAATTTGAATAGAGCTCAGGAATATATTCTATTTTAGCCTGCCATATTCCTTCCCAATTGTTTCTCTCTCCTGAACAAGAAATCAGTAAAAGCAGCAAAACCAAACTTATCAAGTATGGACAGATTATGATAATTTTTAGTGGCTTTGGATTTTTAGGTTTCATTCCTTCCTCTTTAAAATACCAATTGTATTTGGAACTACATAATGAAAGGTAATATTCGTATAAATACTTGTTTATCTTAGGAGTTAGGCATATATCAACCATGCACCAACCCTTTAAATTGATTGCCTGCCAAATTAAGCATTCCAGACAAAGTATCCAGTTAATAGACTAAAAATTTAATGGAAACTGTTGAAAAATGGTCTGGAAATGGTTAAAAGTACAAAAAGATTATTAGGCTACCATTACAGGCGCAATTTCATTATTTTACTGCTACCTACCTCCCCCAAAAAATCCTATCCAATTTCCATGGGAAAAAGCCTAGGTAGGCATCGTTCACTCTTGATCGATTAGAAATGCAATGAACCGAAGCCTTAATCGTATCATTGTGGTTTAATTGTTAGGGTTAGTTATTTTTATTTCAGGTGGGTTGACAATAGCTTCTTTGACAACAGTTGCGACATTGTCAATTGTTATTTTCTTTTTTTTACAATATTCAGATTGTAGCCAATCTTCAACTAATTTCGCTCCTTTACTGGCATTACAGGAAATACAACATAGAGCGATATTGTCACTCCCATTTATTCTTATATCATTGACAATATGCTCCCATGATGGTTTAGATTTTATTGAATCTTTGCTGCCTAGAAATTCTACCCTACAATAAACACATTTTTTATCTCGTTCCTTTACAAAAATTTCAACATGGACAGGAATTCCCCATTTATTCGCCATAAGTCAATTATTCTCCTTCAAAAAAATCATTGTCAATTTCTTTTACTTCATATGTAGTCTTTACTTGAACGCCAACATTATATTTATGCATTAAATCCACCAGTTTAGGTCCATCAATCAGTATTATTGAATGATGAGCCTCTCTAGCTTTCCTAATCGCTGAATTGTCAAATGTAGAAGTCGTTATAAATACTCCTTTTGAAGTGTCTCCACTCATTGCTCCAATAAAATTCCTTATATCCTTTTCACGCACTTTATTTTCATTGTATCTTTTTGCTTGAGTGTAAATTTTTTCAAGTCCAAGTTTGTCCTCGTTTATAATTCCATCAATCCCCCCATCTCCTGTTTTTGATGTTTCAATAAAATCTCCATAACCCATTTTTTTAAGTAATATCAAAATCACTTTTTCAAAAAAGTAAGGGTCAAGTTCTTTAAGTTTATCAAGTAGCTCAGTTTTAACTTCTGTTTCAATTGTTTCAAATCCAGTATCGATTAGGTCCTGAGGCGATGCATTGCCAACGACTACAGTTTCGAATTCTGCTTTATCATCTTTTTTGCTTTTAACAGTTGAACGATGTTGGATGAAATCAGGGTCATTCTGTAAGTCCGAGAGAAGTAATTTCCCACTTGCTAAAGCTTGTTTTCCTTTTTCTCCGATTTGCACCATCCCTCTTTTGGGATAGAATACAAACTTGCCCATTTTTAGATAGGATTTTCCCCAAAGTATTCGGTCTATCAATGTATTGGCTCCAGTGCTTGTTTTCTTATCTAAAAGTTCTTTCGGTAATGCAGAATAATATTTGTCACATACTCTTATTGCTAATTCTCGACTGCTTATTGATTCAATAGAACTTAACGTTTCTAAAATCGGCATAAAAGTTTCATGATATTTAGGTAATTCCATTTATTAATTTGGTTATTTTTAATTAATTAATAGAGTAGACCCTGATAGCCTACTTTATTAATACCTATAAAGATAATAAGAAGAAGAAAAGAATCAGAAACTAGTTTTAGTTGAAAAGCTTCCCTTGTTGCATCCCTACTGCCTCCAACATTTGGGTTGCCCTGATAGGTAGCATAATCTTTCATTACCTTCCAAGCCAATTCGTGGGTATACTCAAACCGCTGTATTATACCTTCTTTAATTATTTCATCCAACACATGGCGGGTATCACTATCGTCAATAGGCTCATTTTCATCTATTAAATTATGCTTAATGTATTCAACTGCTTGCGAAAGTTTGTTTAGTGCTTTCTCAAAATTTGAAAATCTCTGCTCCCACCTGATCTCAGAATCCATATTCTTAATAATTAATTGACGAATAGCATTCAATTTACGCTTTAATTATTGTTCAATTGGCTTGTGTCTTCTTAAAATGCCTTTTTCATAATTAAAATTGAGACTATTTGTATTTAAAAGGGCCTATTCTTTTTTATGTTTTACATTTTACCATAAGGCACAACAATTGTTTAAAAGCAAGGTTATCACTAATTTATGCATACACCTGAATTGTACTCAAACCCAATAATTTAATTTCTTCTGGTAATTTATACATTTCAGACAAAGAATCCATCGGGTAGACTAAGAGTTTAATGGAAACTATTGAAAATGGTCTTGAATTGGCTAAGCTATACCGATCGATCAAGGCTACACAGAATTGAAACCTTAATTGCATCATAGCGGTTTAACTGGGAGTGTAAATTAATGCTGTGTTCAATTCCTATACTTTAATACGGTTATTCCACACTCATAAGCTTTTGCTTCTTCCAACTTCAACTCCTTTTTATAGTCAGTTTTCTCAAATATTGGCATTCCGTCACCTAAAATAGAAGGGTTAATAAAAAAGTAATATTCATCAATCAAATTTTCTTTGATTAGTGATGAAACAAATGCTCCCCCACCATAGGCTATCATGTCATTCCCTTTTAAAGATTTTAATTCTTGTATCTTATCTGTCAAATCTCCCTTTTCTAAAATGGTATTTTCCCAGTTCGAGCTTTCAAGTGTTTTTGTAAAAACTATTTTCTTAGAATTATTAATTTTATCAGCACCTTCCAACTCCTTATTTGATCTCCAGTATGGAATAAATCCTTCTGCCAGTTTGCGACCCAAAACTATAGTATCAGTTGATTCCGTTATTTGGGTTACGAAATCCTTTAGCTTATCATCCCAATTCCAAATCATCCAGTCCATTTCTCCATTAGGACCAGCAATGAATCCATCAATGGAAAGTTGAATTTGAAGTTTTAATTTTCTCATTTTTAATTGTTAAAACATATGTATATACATAATTGGCATAGAAGTTTTGCTTATAAATATTATATCCCTTCTACTTTTCCTTAATGTATTTATTAAAATAAACATTTCAAACCGGAAATTCAGCGACGATCCTAAATTTTAATTCAAACTATAGTATACAAGTTTAGGTTGTTTTTTTGGATGCTTCCAGCTTCTGTAAATCAGCCTCGATTTAATTTCCCAATTTTTTGCTTCTTTCTTCAAGCTGACGCGTGTATTGTTACATGAAGCTGTATAAAATTTCACTATAGCCTTATTCTTATTAATTTTTATCTTTTTGATAATTCCTTTTTGTATAGCATTACTATTGTTACCATTATGTTCTTGAAATTCAACATTTCCATCATTAAAGATATAATACCCAGATCCATGAAATAATTTATATTCATTAATATCTTCTTTCCCAATACCTTCCATATATTTATTAATTACTGAATCAGCCAAAACAATCTTCATCAATGAAGTCTTTGAATCCTGTGCAAATGCGCATAATGAAAAAAATGTTAAACTCATAGTAAATAAATATTTCATAGCAGATCTTTTTGTTTTATGAGATTAAGGTATTGAATCGTCTTAAAATGTAAAATAATATTTAGTTTTATATAAACCAATTTTGGAACTACATATTGAATTGTTAAACTAAAACACCGGAGATGATACCGGAAATTAGCAATGCCTTTCCAGAGGAGTAATAGCTTTTTATTATACACATTCATCCTTCTTAACTTACTTTTTAAATTAGGAAATGCGAAAACATTAAACCTAAAAAAATTTTAAAAACCCTTATAAAATGAGCTAAAAACGCCTTTAATACGTTGGATTTGAATACTTTTCGGAAAAAGGGATAAAATTATTTCATTATATTAAGCCAATACCTCTCCTTAAACAAGGAATTCCGGCTTTAGGACGCAAGATTTTTCAATCCATCCGTTATTCATTATAAAAAGTACCCTTCGACCAGCTCAACGACCAATATCCGGTCATAGAATTTTTGGTTTATGGTAATTTTTATATTTCTTTCGATACCAAATAAATGGTGTAAATCAAATAGAAAATTAATAAGATTAAAGCCTCCCACCGATCTAGTTTTTTTCTTTTTCCGGTAAACATTGCCAAAAGTAGAAAAACAGTACCCCCTATTAATATTAATAAATCCTTATTAAAATTCGGGTTGTATTCAATTGGATTTACAAACGAACTGATGGAAAGTATCAACAGAACGTTAAAAATATTGGAACCAATTACGTTTCCAATGGCGATATCGCTATTCTTTTTTATGGCAGCAACCATTGATGTAACCAATTCCGGAAGTGAGGTTCCGGCAGCAACTATGGTTATACCT
>NZ_CAXBOC010000187.1:0-9327 GCF_963976465.1 uncultured Cyclobacterium sp.
ATCAGGAGAAGAGAACAAGGCCTGAGTATTCCGGATACCTGCTGGGTTGGTTCGGTCTGTGGACTGTTTAATTGCTTCCGGAATAACATTGGCAATGGTCCAGTACAAGTTACTTTTCTTATCAAATCGGATGGTAAATTTTTTACTTCCTCCAGGAAAAGCTATAAAACCGGTTGCCGGATCAAAAGTAGCTTTTTTGCCATCTGTACTTATTTTTACCATAGCAGCTTTTTCTTCCAATGTAGATCGGTCATCAACTCTCAAAATGTCCCAAAGTTGCCCTTCTCTATCCACTACAGCATTGCCTTCTAGCCAGCCACCAAAATTACCATCAAGGTAAGTGGAGTCATAATATAGAATATTGCTGCTGGTCCAGCTGTCTGCTTTTAATAAATCCGCATCCACAGGGGCTGATAACATGAAAGCACCGTACCTTTTTCCCCATTTCTTGATTGGGCCCATGGCACTTTCCATGGCTCTCCAAATTCTGCCATTGTGCTCGATAATTGGCATTGGTGCACAATGGTACTCCCCTTCAAGGATAAGCCCATTGCTTCCATTGGTGGGTTTTGTCCAGGTTTTTCCACCGTCATCTGAGCGCCTCACAAGCGTATTCCCATGATGTCTGTCCGGGCCAATTAACCAAAGTGTCCCTTGGTTCACAAAAAGTTTGGACCAAAATGCGCCATCTATTTCAGCAATTACCTCCCAGGATTTCCCTTTGTTGCTAGAGCTATAGATTTTAGAGGTTGCACGCACATGTTCATTGGACTCAGGTCCAAAATAATCATGAGAAGCTACGTAATCCCCATTAGGTAAAATGGCCAAACTTGGAGATCCGATGTATTTACCTGAGGAAGCAGGGCTATAGGCCACTACTACACCGGGTACTTTTGAATCATCAAATTCCTGAGCGGCCAAGCCAAAACCGGAAAATAAAACTGTTATTAGAATCGCTACTATTTTCATTATTTTAAGTTTGTTTGTGTATTAATTCGTGGAAAACGCGCATTGGATGCATACAGCCGATCCAAAAGCGCTTCTTTCATTCTATCAGCTTCCCAGGGGCGAGCCATGCTAAGATCAATCGATTCACCGGGATCATGCTTAAGGTCATAAAGCTCCACTTGGTCTCTGTCAAAAAAGTAAATCAGTTTCATCTGTCCCCTACGGATAGCCGCTTGAGGTCTAGTCTGACTGGCTTTACCATCTTCCACCCCAATATCCTCCAAAGCTTCATCGTACTTTTTCCCCTCTGGGTGGTAGTAAGGAAAATACCAAAACAAGGGCTTTTCTCTTGCTATATTCTTTCCTACTAACAATGGAATAATGGATTGCCCGTCCAGCTTTTCCATATTTATCGTCTTTGCTCCCCCAATTTCCATAAAAGTTGGCCAAAAGTCAGTTTGAATTACAGGACTGGCTGAAATACGGTTCGCAGCAACCTTCCCAGGCCAGGAAACAAGCATGGGTATTCGAATACCTGCCTCATATAAATTCCATTTACTCCCTCTATAGGGTGCATGAGAGGCATACCTAGGATGGCCTCCATTGTCTGAAGTAAATATTACCAATGTGTTGTCCCTTTGCCCTGATTTATCGAGGGCTTCCATTACCTGGCCCACATAATGGTCCAGCAATTCTATATTGGCGGCATATCGAAGCTCTTCTTCACTTAAATTTCGTTTGGCTTTTGCCTTGTATTTTTTCTCAATCCATTCTAAACCTTTCAGGTGCAGTGTGTGAACAAAATAATGACTGACCATTAAGAAAAAGGGGGATTCGCGCTTTTTTTCAATGAATTTTACCGCCTCAGTGGTTAATAAATCCTCAGGATATTGCCCTTCTTTAAGTTCTGTTAATGACTTAGTTCCACTATAAGGATGCGAACCAAAGGTTTCTTTTGCCGTGTCAAAGCCCTGTTGTGCAGGACCATGAGTTAAACTCCAGCCCTTGTAAACTTTATTATGGGAAGCCACATGCCACTTTCCCACTATACCTGTGTCGTAACCAAGCCCTTTAAGTCCTTCTGCCACAGTAACCTCATCTAGGGGAAGGTTTAAGGTAATAGGGGGAGAAATAAGCTTTTTATTTTTAAAAAGGGCTATCCATCGTTCATCCTCCCAATCCAGACTATCTTCTTTGAATTTGGTCACAAACTCAAAATTAAGCCTTGCAGGAGATTTCCCTGTTAGCAAAGCAGCCCTGGCAGGTGAGCATAATGGTGCAGAGGAATAGGCATTCGTAAAACTCATACCTGATTTAATGAGAAGGTCAATATTGGGGGTTTCCGCAATTGATTTCCCACTGGCACCCGGAAAACCGGCAATATCACCATAGCCCAAATCATCTACATAGATCAAAAGGATATTGGGTTGCTCAGGGGGATTCTGTAGGGAAACCGATTTGCCATCGGCAACGATTAGGCTGCCTAGACAAATGGTCAATAGCAATAGCTTTTTCAAATTATTAATGGGGTTATTGTTCATTAAAAGATGTTTATTCACAACGGTCTATACGCTTCTTAAAGGTCAAAAATTTAATATACTACCAGCATTTCCCATCCTCTGTCAACCATTGCTGTACATATTCAAATATACCATCCTTCCTCATTAAAAAAACACGGACAGGTAGGAATCTAAACAAAAAAAAGAGGAAAACTACCGGTATGTTGGCAATTTTCCTCCTTTTTACTTTAATGGATAGCTATATTATTTCAGCCACCAAGTCATTTCATTGATATGATCATTACCTTCACCAAACTGTCTGCTAATGGCATTCGTTACATTGTTGGCGTTGTAATTGTATTCAGATTGAGGGTATATCCATCGGTAAGGAACTTCCACCCCTGCTGGCCTTCTAAAGGAAGGATAGCCACCTGTTCTCAAGTGATCAAAGAATGAAGTCCATCCCAATTGGAAGAAAGATTGCAAGTATTTTTGCATGATAATCAACTCCAATTGTTCTTCTTCAGTCTGAGCCATTGCAAAATCATTAATGGGCTTGGACAGGTAGTCTTCTGCATTCGTTTCTCCTACATAGGAAGAATAGTTCTCTGCATACATTTCATAGAACTTAAAAGAAGCCTTAACACCGGATTCATATAACATGCCTGCGTCTGCATTGATCCATCCTTTAGTGGCTGCTTCCGCCAAGATCAATTGCTGTTCGGAATAGCCTAAAAGCACATAAGGCTCATTTACAGGGTCTTTATGGTACCGGTCATTTACTTTGGAAACATTCCCTTCTGTGGCTTTTTCATTTACCTCAGCATAGGGTGCTGCCGGATCTCCTCCTTCATAAGCAGAAAAGTCATTTAGCGCTTTCCCTGCTTCTTTAGCGGATTTGGTCTGGGTACTATAAATGAACAACCTTGGATCTTCACGGTCTTGAAGTCGCTGAATAAACGTGGAATCCATGTACATTCCAGAGCTAAAACCACTGGAATTAAAATCAGGGTAACGGTTGCCCTGCTGATCTAAAAAGACCAATTGCCCACTTTCTTCCACACTTTCCATCAGCGGTTCATTTTGATAAATCGAGGCAAACTCGCTTCCATCGTTCATTCCGTCTTTTTCAGATAAGGTCAACAAAACCTTCAAACGAAAAGCATTGATTAGCTTTCTCCAGCTATTTACATCTCCATCATAAATTATATCTCCTGCAATAATGATATTGTTGGCAGCCAATAGATCATTTGCTTCCTCCAAATCCGTTAAAATCCCTTCGAAGACAGTCTCCTGATCGTCATAAATTGGTTGGTAATCTTGTTCTGATTCCCCCATTAAAGCAGAAGTATAAGGAATATCCCCAAACGTCAATGTAAGGTTGTAGAAGTAGTAAGACCTAAAAAACTTACCCAAGGCTACATAGGTAGGCTCTCCAATTCTTTCTCCTTCTTCCATCATTTTCGTCACATTTCTCAAGGTTCCGTAAGAACCGTAGCTTCCCCTATCCCACTTATAATACTGGTTGGTATTCTCACCATCTGTCTGCACTAGCATTTTCAATGCATATAATGGTGAAGTCCCCCGAGAATCTCTGAATACATCCCATTCAATATTGGTCAACAATAGTTGGGGGTGCGTTTCTGTCGGTAAATTAGGATTGATATTCATTTCCTCCAAGTCCTGACAAGAGGCCAGCCCAATCAACAATAAACCTATAACTAATATATTTTTCATTTTATCTATTTTTACTTAGTCCGGAAAATCTATTAAAAGGTAGCTCGTAGCGTGAAACCTACATATCTTGAAGAAGGGTCCTGCAAGTTGTTATCATTTCCATAGTCAGGGTCCAACAAAGGCATCTTTTTCCACATGGCCAGATTATAACCATATATAGATAGATCTAGATTCTTTATTTTTTCTGAAGTCATGATATTCATCAAGTCATAAGACACTGATAATCTCCTTAATTTAAAGTAAGAACGATCATATACATTCGCGAAAAACGAGTTTTCTTCCTCGGTAACTTGAGCTCTATAGGGATAAATTTGTGACCAGGTTTGCCAGCTAACAGCAGTTGTATTTGGAGAATATTCTCTGCTATCAGTAATAATAGCTCCATTTACATCCCTTACTAGTTCACCTCCGGTTACCACAACACCTTCAGGTACGTATACAGGTTGCCCTGCCGCATATTCCTCATCTCTGTACAATACAGAGTTTGGATGTTTACCACCCCACCACATTTTCTCTATGGTCAGGGATCTTATCAGGCCACCCCAAGCACCATCTATGTCCATATCAATCCTAAAATCTCCTACCTTAAACTTATTTTGAAGACCCAATCTCCATGATGGATTCAGATGACCAATTTTAGTTGGATATGGATCCCTGGTAGGCAAGCCAGTATTGGCATCAAGGATCACCTGGCCGTCAGCACTTTTCTGCCAAACAGTAGCGTAATACGCATCAGACCTATCACCCACAACGAGATTTCCGAATTTCTCATTGTTGGCATAGATTTCGGTAATTTTCTTCACATACCTGGTCCAATTAAGCCCAATATCCCATGAAAAATTACTTTGTGCTATGGCGCTGAAATTAACCATGGCCTCTAAACCCTGAGTAGTGTATTCATTGCCATTAACTTTCCTAGAACTAAAACCTGAAGCTTCAGAAATACTTAAATCAATGATTTGATTTTCATCCAAAATCCTGTAATAGGTACCTTCAAATGTAAATCTTTTCTGAGCAAAAGAAGTGGAGAAACCAGCCTCAAATGTAGTAGACTTTTCAGGCATAATGCTGTTGTTTACCAAACCTGATGGATAGTAAACAGAAGGAGTAGCTCCATAAGTAACACCTTTTTGATAGGTAGAGTAAATACTGTAAGGACTTAAATCACTAGATACCTGTGACCAAGAACTGTAAACCTTCAGGTAATCCATTGCTTTTGGCAATTGAACAAATTCTGAAAGCATAGCGCTCAAAGATGCTGAAGGGTAAAAATAGGAATTGGTAGAAGTAGGCAGGGTGGATGACCAGTCATTTCTACCGGAGAAATTCAAAAATATTGAATTCCAAAAATCAAAATTAACCGAACCATAGGTACTTCTTATGGCTTTCTCATCAAAATAATTGCTTGCCTGCACAGGTCCTTGTGTATTACTTAAACTATAAATACCGGGAACTATCAAGCCATCAGAAGAGGCATACTCTTGCTGATATGTTCTATAAAATATAGATCCACCGGCATTTACCGCGAAAGAAAAATTATCACTAACAGTTTTGTTATAAGAAGCAAGAATATCCGTATCCAAGTTCAAACGGCTATTGTTCCACATTTTGTAATCCCCATTTCTTGAATCTCCGTAGTTCATGTAAGATTTTGGGCTTTGCATGTCAGAAAATACCCTGTACTCTCTGGCAGAAACCCTACCTTGAATATTAAAATTATCTGAAACCTGATAATTCAACTTTAACTTACCATCAAGGGTATTCTGGTTGTGCTGTTGGTTCAACTCATGAGCGGCAAAATATACATTATTATACCAGGCATAATTGTAATTGGCTTGTCGGTACCCTTCTAGTCCGGGTACATACATATGATCTCTTAAATCTTGACCATTCACATCATCTCCCATCCAGATCAAAATGGTATACATATGGTTTTTTGGTCCATAACCATACCTAGGGTAATTGGGAGAATAAACTTTGTTATAACTTAAAGTTGCATCTAAAGTCAATTTATCCGTTAGGTCAAAAGAACTATTGAAATTCAAACCACCAGTATTAAGCGCCGTATTAGGAACCTGCCCTTTTTGATAGGAATAATTCCCGGAAAAGTAAAATCTGGACTTTTCACCTTGATAAGCAATGGAAAAATCATTTTTTGAAACCACTCCGGTTTTCAAAAAGTCATTTAGGTTGTCATGTCTTTTCCATTCAGTCGGTACCCTTTCATACAAGGACTTATCATCGTAAATCGTACCGGCTACATTTCCATACCAATCAACCGTTTCTCCAGTTTGTATATTTCTAATTGGACTGTTCCATTGAGGAACCATCACACCTGGTTCAAATTTAGGACCCCAAATCATGTCCCCATCGGAAATACCACCATCTGCACCATCCCAGAATTCATACTTACCATTGGAACCATTACCGTTCTCAGTTTGGGTTTCCGGAAATACAGTAAATCCTGCTGTTACCATATTACTGGTAGATGCGGTAACAGTAAGTCCTTCTTTTGAAGCATTTTTTCTTGTAATTAAGATGGCTCCATTTTTCCCTCTTGCACCATAAAGTGCCGAAGCCGCTCCACCTTTAAGCACGTTGATACTTTCAATGTCTTCAGGAGATATGTCAAATAAATTGGTTTCTACAGGAATTCCATCCAATACAATCAATGGAGTCTTACCTCTCAAAGAAAATGATGGCGACTGGAAAATACCCGTAGGATTGGTCACCGTTAAACCTGCTACCTGACCGGAAAGTGCATTACCAAGGTTCATGGTTCTTGCTTCACCTAAAACCTCGGTATTTACCTCCTGTGTAGCATAACCCAGCTTTTTCTTTTGCTGCTTGATAGTGACCACCACTTCATCAAGATTTTGCTGGTCTTCTTCCAATACTACATCAATTATTGACCGTCCATTAACTGATTCTTCTAAAGTAGCAAAACCTATAAAGCTGAACTGAAGGATAGCATTTTCATCAGCCCGAATGCTGTAATTGCCATCAAAATCAGAAATGGTTCCCTGCAAAGTTCCTTTTACCTTAACTGCAACTCCCGGCAAAGGAAGGTTGTCCGTTCCTGATGTAATTTGTCCCTTAATATCTATTGGGGCATCTTCTGTATTTTCTTCACCTTCATTGTTATTGCGATGACGGCGTACAGAAATATTATTGTTTATCTGCTGAAAGGCCAATCCTGTATCTTCACTGATCTCCAAAAGAGCGTCCTCTACAGAGATTTTCTTGTGATGGATAGAGATTAGCTCATGTAAGAATTCATCGTTTTCATGTACTGTGAAATGAAATTCGGACTGATCTTCAATTTCTTTAAATACATCAACCAGTTTTCCCTTGTTAAAGGAAATACTTACAAATACTTCATTGATTTTTTTAGCTTCAATTTTTTCTGCATGCAGTGCATTGGAGAAAACTAATTGTAGCAAAAAACCAAGCATGACATACCTTGTCATTTTTAGAATTAGTGGTAAAGGTTTTTTTCTCATAATTTAACTTGTTAAAATACTGTATCGGCATTAAAAGATTTAGCAAAATAAATTTTTAAACATTTGCTGATAAAAGTTTCAGAGACTTCAAAGCATTAAGCCTTTGGTTCTGAGGGTTTAAAATTGAATTGTTACCTGATCGTCGTTTATTTCATAGGCGAATTGTTTAGCGTATTGCAAGTCCATTAATATATTTTTAAGAGATTCCTTTTTGTAAACAGTGCTCACTTTCCAGTCATTGGGTTTTCTGCCTTTTACCTTAATATCCACACCAAACCAACGTTCAAGTTTTACCTTTACCTCCATAAAATCAGCATATTCAAAAACAAGTTTCCCTTCTTTCCAACCTGCCACCAATTCAGGGTTAAAGGATGATTTTACATAGGAATCTTTTATATTATCCACTTGTAATTCTTTTCCCGGTAATAGTAATATGGGTAGTTTTTCGCTGGTTGGGTTTTGAATTTCTACTTCTCCCTCAAAAAGGGAAATTTTCATTGTTTCATCGCCCGGATAGGCATTAATATTAAAAATGGTTCCGAGTGCCTTGGTGGTTACACCATTACTTTCTACAATAAATGGTTTGTTTACATTTTTAGCTACTTCAAAATAGGCTTCTCCCATCAGATAAACCATCCGCTCTTCACTATTAAATGCTTTTATAAATTTGATACTAGAAAAACAATTTAAAAATACCACTGATCCGTCAGGAAGTGTATGTTTGGTTTTCTTTCCGGCAGGATTGGCGAGAACTGTATATTCTATTACCTTATCTTCTTCTTTTTCTTGGTTTGCTGCAACAAAATAATAAAAAGCACTGTAAAACCCAAAAATAAACAATATAACAGCGGCATACTTTAAGAAAGTATTGTATGAGAAAGAATTTTCCTTCTTTTCTACCATTCCTTTTTCCCAGATGTCATCAATTTTTGATTTGGAGATAGGCTTCTTGGAAGCAAGAGATTGTTCCTTCCATAATTTTTTTAGGGTTTTTAAGGTTTCATAATTTTCCCTACTTTCTAAAGCCCAAACTTCTAACTCTTCAATTTCCTCCTTGCTTGCGGTACGGGCCAGCATTTTTGCCAGAAGGACATCTATTTTATTTTCGTTCTGTCTCACATATATAAAGACAACCTTAGCAAAGAAAAGGCGTAACGGGTTGAATTATTTTTATTAATAATTTTTGTAAGGTAATCTAGGGTATGAAACTGTAAACTGAAGAAATATAAGACAAAACCTATTGTTAGCTGTTAATGAGTATTCTAACCTTAAAAACAAAAAAAGAAATCAGCAATTTCAGGCTAAAATTTTTATACGAAAGCTTTTTCCACCTTTCTCTTTTCCTCAGCAATTTTCTTTTCTTTACCATTGATCTCTAGGTAGCTTTGAATTCCTAATCTCATATCCTTAATGGCAAGCTCTAAATGCTTTTTAACCGTTTTTTCGGTAATTTCTAAAAGTTTAGCTACTTCGGCTATCTTGAGGCTATCTTCCTTAATCATTTTAAATACTAACTTTCTTTTGCAAGGCAAGCCCTCAACCAATGTGGAATAAAATGCTCTTAATTCATTATTCAAAAGCTCGTTGAGGGGCTGTGAATAATCACTTGTGCTCACATGATCCATTTCTGATGAGATGGT
>NZ_CAXBOC010000188.1:0-9262 GCF_963976465.1 uncultured Cyclobacterium sp.
GATTCAATATGAACATGTGCATCTATGAATCCCGGAAGTATGTATTGATCAGGAGAAGAATCGATTCGATCTATCCTATTGATCTTACCCTCAGACACCTGAACTTCTACAGAATAAATTTCCCGATTTTCAATATCAACAAGTTTACCTTGAAGCGTAAAAACTTTAGACATTCTAACCTAAAAATTAAAATAAAATATTCCATTTTCTTGCTGCAGCTCCTTAAATGATAATAAAAATCAATTCAAATAAAGCTTACTGCCAAGAATACCTATAAATATACTATATTTGCCATTGAAAAGGAAAGCAGTAAGCAATTTCATTTTTCTTTAATGAAAAAAATTATCGTTGCCATCGACGGATATTCAGGATGTGGGAAAAGCACTACAGCCAAAGCTGTAGCTAAGATTCTGCAATATACCTATTTGGATTCAGGTGCCATGTATAGGGCTGTTACCCTATATTTTTTAAGAAATAACACGGATCTTTCCAATACGGAAGAAGTGAATAAAGCCCTTCAAGCCATAAAAATTACTTTCCAATTTAATGAAGCTAAGGGCGTTCAGGAAATTTTTATGAACGAAGAAAATGTGGAAAGTGAAATCAGGGGCATGGAAGTTTCCACCTATGTAAGTCAAGTAAGCAAATTATCCAATGTACGCTTTGCCATGGTAAACATACAAAGACGCATGGGTAGTAAAAAAGGAATTGTAATGGATGGCCGTGATATTGGCACCGTTGTTTTCCCAGAAGCGGAACTAAAGGTTTTCATGACTGCCGACACTACTATACGGGCAGAAAGAAGGCAAAAAGAGCTCTTAGAAAAAGGTGAAAAAATTAGTCTTGATATTGTCAAGCAAAACCTTGAATCAAGAGATAAGATAGATTCAGGAAGATCAGTAAGCCCATTAAAAAAAGCAATAGATGCCGTAGAGATTGATACCAGTTATCTTGAGTTCAAGGAGCAGGTCTCAAGAATAATTGAATTGGCCAAGGAAAGAATGAACTAACTTTATGGAAGTCACAATAGATAAAAATTCCGGATATTGTTTTGGTGTTGAATACGCAATCCAAATGGCAGAAGATGAGATGGAAAGCAGTTCTAAGCTCTATTGTCTTGGAGATATTGTACACAATGCCATGGAGGTGAACCGATTAAGTGATAAGGGTTTAGTTGTAATTGACAGAGAGAATTTAGAAGAACTACATGACTGCAAAGTCTTGATACGGGCCCATGGTGAACCACCGGAGACCTATCGTACAGCCATAAAAAACAATATTGAGCTTATTGATGCTTCTTGTCCAGTGGTTTTAAAATTACAGCACCGGGTAAAAAGTGCCTTTGACAAGATGGAAAGTCAAGATGGCCAAATTGTAATTTATGGTAAAAAGGGGCATGCAGAAGTGATCGGTCTTACCGGCCAAACCCTTGAAAAAGCCATTGTGGTAATGGATGATGAAGATTTGGATCAAATTGACTTTTCCAGACCTGTAACCCTGTTTAGTCAAACAACCAAAAGCACCAAAGGCTTCTACGAGTTGAAAGAGAAAATTGAAGCAAGGATAAAAGAAGCAAGGGGCAGCATGGAGGAAATGGATTTCAATGCCAATGACTCTATTTGCAGACAAGTGTCTAACCGTGAACCACAACTTCAAAAATTTTCAAAAGAAAACGACGTAATCATTTTTGTTGCAGGAAAAAAGAGTTCAAATGGCAAAGCCTTGTATCAGGTGTGTAAGCACATCAATCCAAGGAGTTATTTTGTTGAGAATGAAACAGAGATAAACCTCGATTGGCTCAATTCTGAAGATAAAATTGGCATATGCGGGGCCACATCCACACCAATGTGGTTAATGGACCAGGTAAAAGAGCACATTTTATCTTATAATAAAATCAGTATCAATGCAAACAATTGAGAAACCGTTAAGTTAATTGGGTTTTATCGATAAAAAATAGCTAAATAATCGCCGAATTATCTTCTAATAACTAATGTAATTTATTAGATTTGAGGCGTTTTTCATAGGATCAAAAAGTTTCAAAAATTAAATATGTCAAAACAAGTCAAGCTTAAAAGAGGGTTTGATATACGCCTGGTAGGTAAAGCCGAAAAAAAAGTCGGTGATTATCAACCTGTCAAAACCTTTGCCATCAAGCCCACAGATTTCATCGGAATGCAAAGACCAAAGGTCCTTGTAAAAGAAGGTGATACGGTAAAGGCAGGCACTCCTATTTTATTTGATAAAAAACTGGAAAAGGTAAAGTATGTTGCACCTGTATCAGGAGAAATCATTGAAATAAAACGAGGAGAGAAAAGAAAGTTATTGGAAATAAAAATCCTTGCTGACGGCGAAATTAATTTTGAAAACTTTGAGAAATTAACCTCTTCAGAAATTAAATCGGCAGGCAGAGATACCATCATTGACAAACTTACTTCTTCCGGTGTATGGCCTCAAATTATTCAGAGACCCTACGGAATAGTAGCAAACCCTGACGACAACCCACGCGCCATATTTATTTCTGGGTTTGATTCTCACCCTTTGGCGCCGGATTATGATTATATACTGAAAGGTCAAAGCAAATATTTTCAGGCAGGAATTGATGCCCTAAAAAAACTTACTGATGGTAAGGTTTATTTAGGTTTGTCTGCTGACAGTAAATCAACTGAATTAGGTGCCATACAAGGTGTTGAAACCACCGCATTTTCAGGCCCTCATCCGGCAGGAAATGTAGGTGTGCAAATTCACAATACCGCTCCAATTAATAAAGGAGAGACTTTATGGACAGTCAACCCTTATGGGGTGGTTCAAATTGGTAAATTGTTAATCAACGGGATTTATGACGCCTCCAAATTGGTGGCCATCACTGGTTCTGAAGTCAAAGCCCCTTCATATGCCCAGACCTATATAGGTAGCTGTGTTGATAGCTATGTAGCGGGAAATACCAAATCCAATCATTTCAGGGTCATTTCAGGAAATGTCTTAACTGGAGAAAAAATAAGCCAGGAAGGTTATCTGGGCTATTACCAGCACCAAATCACCGTCATCCCTGAGGGTGATTATTATGAATTCATGGGCTGGATGAAACCTACAACAGATAAATTAAGCTTCCATAAAGCACTAGGACTACTCTCTTTTCTATTCCCGAAAAAGGAATATGCTTTGGACTCGAATGTGAGAGGGGAACCTAGAGCATTTGTACAGACCGGGGTTTTTGAAAAGGTTACCCCTATGGATATTTACCCAGTGTATTTGCTCAAAGCCATCATGGCAGAAGATTTTGATGAAATGGAGGAGTTGGGAATTTACGAGGTAATAGAAGAAGATCTTGCTTTGTGTGAATTTGTAGATGTTTCCAAACACCCAGTTCAGCAATTAATTAGAAAAGGTATAGAACTCATTCAATACAGTTAAGAAATATGAAGTTTTTACGAGATCTGTTGGACAAACAGAAACCCTTATTCCAAAAGGGAGGAAAATTGGAAAATCTTTATTACCTGTATGAGGCAGGCGAAACATTTATGTTTTCACCCAACCATACTGCTGCCACAAAAGGCGCTCAGGTAAAAGATGCCATCGACCTGAAAAGGATGATGATTACAGTGGTTATTGCCATGATACCCTGCTTGTTGTTTGGTATTTATAATACCGGCCACTTGCACTATTTGGCAGTGGGTGAAGCTGCCACCTTTGGTGACAAGTTTGTATTAGGGTTAACCTTGGTATTGCCTATTGTATTGGTAGCCTATACTGCCGGGGGTATAGTTGAGGCGGTTTTTGCTGTAGTTAGGAAGCACCCAATCAATGAAGGTTTCTTGGTAACAGGGATGTTGATTCCACTGGTAGTTCCAGCAACAACCCCACTATGGCAAGTTGCTTTGGCAACAGTATTTGCAGTAGTTATCGCCAAGGAAGTTTTTGGTGGAACAGGAATGAATATCTTAAATGTGGCGATGACTGCCAGGGCATTTTTATACTTTGCTTACCCAGCACAAATTTCAGGTGATCAGGTATGGACTTATTTGGGAGACAAGATGCCTGTTGATGGCTTTTCCGGTGCCACGGCCTTAGCAGTTGCTTATCAATCCGGACAAGAAGGAGTAAATGCAGTAACCAATTTGGCCAGTCATAACTCAGTATTGATGGACAATATGTTTAGCTTTCAAAATTTGTTCATGGGATTTATCCCCGGATCAATTGGGGAAACATCTACATTGATGGTGCTAATCGGTGCTGCAATTTTAATATTTACAGGTGTAGGTAGTTGGAAAATAATCTTTAGTGGGTTTGTAGGTGCTTACCTTATGGCAGCACTAATGCAGGTCTTGGCGGTAAATGAATTCATGGCCATGCCGGCACATTACCATTTGGTAATGGGAGGCATAGCTTTTGGTATAGTATTTATGGCTACAGATCCTGTTTCAGCCGCTCAGACGGAATCCGGAAAATGGATTTATGGTTTACTTATCGGTGCTCTCACTATTATTATCCGGGTTACCAACCCCGCTTACCCTGAGGGTATCATGCTAGCGGTATTATTTATGAATGTATTTGCGCCGCTTATTGATTATTATGTAGTTAAAGCTAACAAGAAAAGGAGGTTACAACGTGCAACAGTCTAACGCATATATCATTACATTTTCGGTCATTTTGACCGTCGTATTGGGTTTATTATTGTCAGGTACGTCCGAACTATTAAAGCCAATTCAAAAGAAAGCTGAAGAACTTGATACTAAAAAACAAATTCTGGGCGCAGTAATACCTGCTGAACAAATAGCAGAAATGAAGCCGGAGGAAGTAAATGAGTTTTACGCCAGCAGAATTTCTTCAAAGGTAGTCAACCTTAATGGAGAGGAAGTTGAGGAACAAGACGGAGTTGCCGTATCTGCCGAAACAGTAGATGTTGGTAAAAATTATAAAAAAGCTCCTGAAGATAGATTGTATCCTGTGTTTATCTTCTTAGATGAAGGAAGTGAAGAGACTGCTCTTGCCTATATATTGCCTGTTTATGGTAGTGGGTTATGGGACAGTATCTGGGGCTACGTGGCCTTAAAAACCGATATGGACACCATTGAAGGGGTAACACTGTCACATGCAGGTGAAACCCCTGGGTTGGGTGCCAGAATCACTTCAGTAGAAGTGCAGCAACGCTACAAAGACAAAACCATCTATAATGAAGGGGGTGAACTTGTTTCCGTATACATGCAAAAAGGTGAAGGAAAAGATTACTCAGGAGAACCACATAAGGTGGACGGCATGTCCGGGGCAACCATTACAGCTGATGGTGTCAATAATATGCTAAAAAACTACCTTCAGCATTACCAGTCCTATATGGAAAAAATAAAAGAAGGTGGTTCTAAAGTGGCTATGAATTAATTGTAAAAATTTCAATACAAAGAAATTATGAGTACAGAAACCGCTGAAAAAGCAATAAAAGTAAAGGATTCAGAAGCTTTTCTTTCCAAAAGGAGAAAAAAGCTAATTACTGACCCCTTGGTGGACGATAACCCTATCACCATTCAGGTTTTAGGAATATGTTCTGCCTTGGCGGTAACCACGCAGATGCAACCCACCTTGGTAATGGCCTTGTCAGTTGTGTTTGTAATAGTCATGTCAAACCTGACCATCTCCCTTTTAAGAAACAAAATACCAGGAAGGGTAAGAATCATTGTCCAATTGGCAGTAGTAGCAACTTTGGTAACTCTTGTAAATGAGGTATTGAAAGCCTTTGCTTACGATATGTACAAGGAACTATCAGTTTTTGTTGGTCTCATCATTACCAACTGTATCGTAATGGGTCGTTTAGAAGCATTTGCCCTTGGTAACAAACCATATGACTCTATTTTGGATGGATTTGGAAGTGCTTTGGGTTATTCATGGATCATTCTTACCGTCGCTTTCTTCAGAGAATTATGGGGATCAGGAGCTGTTTTTGGCGTACCTGTTTTCGATTATGTCTCCGGATTGTTTGGCGATGACTTCCAGCTTGCCACCAACGGTCTAATGGTATCTCCTGTAGGTGCATTCATTATATTGGGATTGTTGATTTGGGTCCAAAGATCCAAAACAGGATATGTAGAACATTAATTAAACAGGAACAATGGAATTATTTAGTTTAGCAATTAGGTCAATTTTTATTGACAACATGGTTTTTGCCTACTTCCTGGGTATGTGTTCTTTTTTGGCTGTATCCAAAAAAGTAAGTACAGCCTTAGGTTTGGGTGCTGCCGTTATATTCGTATTGACAATTACTGTCCCGCTCAACTGGTTATTGAATGAGTTTGTTTTGAAAGAAGGTGCTTTGGCTTTTCTTGGTGAATCTTTTGCCAATATAGACCTTACCTTCCTCCGATTCATCATGTTTATTGCGATCATTGCTGCCATGGTACAATTGGTGGAAATGGTTGTGGAAAAATTTGCTCCTGCATTGTATGGTGCTTTGGGTATATTCCTTCCATTAATCGCTGTAAACTGTGCCATCTTAGGTGGATCACTTTTCATGGCGCAAAGAGATTATACACTTGCTGAAGCAACTGTGTATGGATTTGGATCAGGAACAGGGTTTTTCCTTGCCATAGTAGCTTTGGCTGCTATCCGTGAAAAATTAAAATACTCCAACGTTCCAAATGGTCTTAAAGGGCTAGGGATCACCATGCTGATAACAGGTCTCATGGGGATTGCATTTATGTCATTTATGGGAATTGATTTATAATATACGGATTCTATCCAAATAGAATATTACATCAAAGAAACCCTGTTCACTCAATAGAGAACAGGGTTTTTTTTATTTTTAGAGATAATTAACATTAAGCCTGCTCGAGATGTCAGATTTTACTTCTAAACGAATTCTAGGATACTTTCTTAGAGGACTATTATTCGTTGTACCATTCTTTTTGACGGGATATATTATCATCCTGACTGTCCAGTTTTTAGACAATATTATTCCGGTTAATATTCCCGGACTAGGAATATTGGTCATGCTGGTATTTGTTACTCTGGTTGGTTATTTGACGAGTATTTTCATTACAAAGTCCATCTTCGAAGAACTTGAAAAACTTGTATTTAAAATTCCATTGGTAAATATTCTTTACACCAGTATCAAGGACCTTATGTCTGCCTTTGTAGGCGATAAAAAGAAATTCAACACTCCCATAATTGTAAAGCTTTCAGACAATATGTCAAGGCTGGGTTTTATGACTCAGGATGACCTGAAAGTTATAGGACAGGAGGAATTGGTGGCTGTTTACTTTCCCCATTCTTACAATTTCAGTGGCAACCTGTATTTGGTGCCAAGAAAAAATGTGGAAAGACTTTACAATGTCAATAGCACAGAGATCATGAAATTTATCGTTTCCGGAGGCGTATCAGACCTGCACTACATTAAAAACCCAAAGCTTAGCAAGACTCCCAATAAACAGGGAGACACCATTTAATATGTTTTTGATTCCTTTCAATAAACCCTCTATTACAGGAAAAGAATGGGCCTATATACAAGATGCGAGTAAAGAAGGAAGGTTGGCAGCTGATGGGAAATACACTCGGAAATGCCAGTTATTTTTAGAAAAAATGTATGGCTTTAAAAAGACGTTCCTAACGCATTCCTGTACCCATGCCTTAGAAATGGCTGCACTCTTAATGGACTTGCATCCGGGAGATGAAGTGATCCTTCCCAGTTATACCTATGTAAGCACAGCAAATGCTTTTGTACTCAGGGGTTGTAAACTTGTTTTTGCAGACAGTAGAAGCGATTATCCCGGGATCGATGCAGGAAACTTGGCGGACTTGATTACCGACAAAACCAAGGTCATTGTTGCCGTTCATTATGGCGGAATGGCCTGTGACATGGAGCGACTATTGGCTATCAGCCAAAATCATCATTTATACCTACTGGAAGATGCGGCAGCAGGCATTGATGGCTATTATGTTTATAAAAATCAAGCAAAAAGGCCTATAGGTACTTTTGGCCATTTCGCCACCTTTTCATTTCATGAAACCAAAAATATCAGCTGTGGTGAAGGAGGCATGTTGGTGATTAATGATACCAAATTTATTGAAAAAGCCAATTTGGTTTGGAACAGAGGGACAAATAAAAAAGACTTTGCTTTAGGCAAAGCAAATAAATACGAATGGGTGAGCATTGGCAGTGCTTTTGCCCCTTCAGAGATTAACGCTGCATGGTTATGGGCACAATTGGAGCAAATTGAAGCTATTCAAGCCTCACGAGAAAAAATTTGGCACTGGCACAAAGCCAATTTGCCAATATTACTGGAAAAATTTGAATTAGAATGGATGACAGTCCCAAAGCATGCAGGAAATAATTTTCATTTGTACTATGGACTAGCGAAAAACCTAAAACACAGAGAGCAAGTACTTAACTTCTTGAAACAAAAAAAAATATTGGCTGTATTTCACTACCAAAGTTTGCATTCCAGCCCGTACTATTTAACCCAAAATTCCAAAAAGCTTGATTTGCTGCAAGCCAAAAAATACAGTGAGCAGTTGATAAGGTTTCCTCTATTCAATAATCTTGATACCAACAAGCTAAAGAGATTGCTTCTAAATTAACCTCAACAACCTTTTACTTTTCAGGACTGGTATTGTATTTCTCTTTCATTTTGGCCTCTAAACTTACCTTATCCGTTTTCTTAACGATATCTCTGATAATATCATCCAGCTCAACGGCCGAGTCCATAATCATCTGATTATAATTTTCTTTACCAACATCTTCTTCCAAGGTATCTGCTGCCATTACCAAACTCATCAATCTGGCAAGAGGAGCCCTCACCACATGTGATTGCATCCATGCAATCTCTTGTAGCCGTTTGTTTTGATCTTCAATGGCCTTGATATACCGCATACGCTCGGTAATGTCATTGGCCAGTACCACTTCTGCTCTGACCCCTTCATGAACGATTAAATTACTTTTTATTTCAACTGTAATGATTTCCCCATTCTTTTTTAGGTGGTTAAAAATTTTAGGCTCTCCTTTAAATCTGCCTTCCCTGATACTGGAAATCATTTTCACCAATCTGGGGACTTCGGACTCGGGACGGATCTGTTTGAGATCCATTTTCAAAAACTCTTCCTTTGAATACCCATAATGATCCACAGCCGCCTTATTGACATCAATAAACGCCAATGTATTTAGGTTATAAAGGTACATGGGCTGAGGGCTAAGGTGAAACAATTCCTTATATCTTAACTCAGAATGCTTAAGCTGTCTGGAAATCCTATATCTACCAATGCTATAAATTATACTCTTGTA
>NZ_CAXBOC010000189.1:0-9253 GCF_963976465.1 uncultured Cyclobacterium sp.
GCTCCCGTTATTTTTGCAACAAAATTCTCTTCTGAAATCGTTAAATCCAAAGATTCAACCTTCGCTTCACCACCATCAGTTTTAATGGGATGAATATTCTTTTTTACAGCAAGAATTTTCTTTTCTGTGTCTATTGAAGTGTCTGCAAAAGCTTTACCTGTAAAAATACTTCTTCTTACTACAAAGCCATTGGACAGATCAGGCAATCCTACCACGTTGGAGACAAGGCCAGCTTCCAGCTTTACTGCTAATCTGGCTGCTACAGCATCCCCTAGCGAAGACTTAGCCAAAACAAGTGTGGCCGCCCCAACTTTCTCAAAAACATTAGCGATGGCATCAGCATGAGCCAAAATAACCCCTTGATCCAATCGCTCATCTCCAATATGATAAATGGCATTGGCACCTTGCAATTCTGAGAGCCCTGCTGCATAAGACACTGCCTCCAAAGAAGACCCTTTAATTTTACCCTGATCTTGTTCTATATATACTAATATCGACATGCTCGTTTTATTTAAAGAATTTTGGCGTCATTTTTTAATAAATCAACCAGTTGATCTACACTATCAACCAGTTTAACAGCTCCTTTTGCAGGAGGCATTTCATAGGAATTGACTGCTGTTCTTTGAGCCTCTTCCACAGGTTCAATCACCGAGAGTGGTTTTGTCCTTGCAGACATAATTCCACGCATATTTGGAATTTTCCACTCTGCAATAGGTTCTTGACAACCGGCGATAAATGGCAAATCTACTTCAATAAACTCTTTTCCTCCTTCGATTTCTCTTGACAGTTTTCCTTTGCCACCCTCGATCTCCAATTTCATAACCGGAGACATAGAAGGCATGCCCAACAACTCTCCTACCATACCATGAACCATGCCTCCATTAAAATCAATAGACTCCCTACCCATAAGAATTAAATCAAAGGCCTTGTCTTTTGCATAATTGGCAATTTGTTTGGCCACAAAAAAGGCATCTGTAGGAGCAGCATTTATTCTTACTGCCTCATCCGCTCCTATGGCCAATGCTTTACGAAGTGTGGGTTCAGTTTCTGCCTCCCCTACATTGAGCACGGTGATGCTCCCATTGGTCTCTGCTTTTAGTTCTACAGCCCTGGCCAAAGCATAGTCATCGTAAGGACCTATAATAAATTGAACCCCTTTTTTATCTAACTGGGTATTATTTTCAGTAAATTGAATCTTTGAAGTGGTATCAGGTACATGTGTGATACAAACCAATATTTTCATGTATTTTTATTTAAATTTGTCATTAAAATAAACAACTAAGCAAATTAATTCCATGAGCATGAAACATCTAGACAGGGTAAAAGAACTCCTGAATTATATTGAAGAAGAACCCGAAAATCCTTTCAACCTTTATGCTTTGGCTTTGGAATACCAATATCAAGACAAAGAAAAGGCTTCTTTTTATTTTAACAAACTATTAATAGAACATAAAGACTATCTGGCTACTTATTATCATGCTGCCATGTTTTATGCCAACGAGGAAGAATTGGAAAAAGCTGATAAAATTTTTTCTGATGGCATCGAATTAGCCAAAGCTCAAAACAACTTACATGCTAAAAAAGAATTGGAAAATGCCTACTTGAATTTTCAGTTTGAAAATGACTAAAATGGTGCGGGCTCGTTTCCTCCCGGAAAAGGATTTTCACCTCCCGAATCACCGTTGGCTTTACTGCCCATACGAACCATTCCTTCATCATCAAAATCTTTACCACCAGCTCCACTTGGGAAACGACTCCCATATAGGGCTTCTTGGGGCTGTTGCTGATAAGGAACATTCATTTCCAAATCGGTAAACTTGGTGTATTTACCAATGAACCTCAATTTAACATTTTCCAAAGAACCATTTCTATGCTTGGCAATGATAACTTCACCTACACCAGCAGTGTTATTGCCATCCTCATCTTCTGTTATTCCATAATACTCAGGTCGATACAGAAACATTACAATATCCGCATCTTGTTCAATCGCACCAGATTCCCTTAAATCTGAAAGCTGGGGTCTTTTGTCTCCTCCCCTGGTTTCCACTGCCCTAGACAACTGGGAAAGTGCAATTACCGGTACACTCAATTCCTTTGCGATTTTTTTCAAAGCCCTAGAAATACTTGAAATTTCTTGCTCACGATTTCCCCCATTTCCACCTTTGCTGTCTCCAGACATTAGTTGAAGATAATCAATCACGATTAATTGTACGTCATTTTGCGCTTTTAATCTTCGGCATTTCGCCCTTAATTCAAGAATCGACAAAGCCGGGGTATCATCCACAAACAATGGAGCGGAGGTTAACTTTCCTGTTTTATGTATCAATTGCTGCCATTCATAATCGGCGAGGTTTCCCTTTTTAATTTTTTCAGAATCCAACTCAGCCTCAGAACTGATCAAACGATTGACCAGCTGAATGGATGACATCTCAAGGGAGAATATAGCTACCGGCCTGTCATGATCCACTGCGGCGTTTCGCAGTACGGAAAGCACAAAAGCAGTTTTACCCATGGCAGGTCTTGCTGCAATGATCACCAAATCGGATTTTTGCCACCCTGAGGTGACCCTATCCAAAGCCGTAAAGCCAGAAGGCACTCCTGTTAGCCCATCCTTTTGCCCTTTTTTTCCTTCAAGTTCAGTTATGGCTTCTCGCATAATTGAACGCATGTCCACATAATTCTTTTTGATATTGTTTTCGGAAATCTCAAATAGAGACTGCTCCATCTTGTCGAGTAATTCAAATACATCTGTGGTATCCTCAAAAGCCTCTTTCTGAATTTCAGAAGAAATCTTTATCATATCACGTTTCATTGCCTGTTCGGTAATAATACGTGCGTGGTATTCAATATTTGAAGCGGAGGATACTTTTGAGGTTAGTTCCGTGATAAAGATAACTCCACCAGCCAACTCCAAGCTCCCATTTTTTCTAAGTTGATTGACTACAGTCAACAGATCTATGGGCTCTCCAGCATTGAACAAATCAAGGATTGCTTCATAGATTAAGCCATGAGCATCTTTATAAAAGCTGCCCGGAGAAAGTATATCCACAACGGCAGTCAAGGCATCTTTTTCCAACATCAGCGCTCCTAATACAGCTTCTTCCATATCAATGGCCTGAGGTGGTAATTTCCCTAAGGCAGGTAAGGATTCATTGGGTCGCCTCCTTGTATTTCCTTTACGTTCTTTTCTATCGCTGTTGTTGTCTGACATAATAACAAAAGTACCCTATTAAAATCAAAGATTTTAAACAATTTATACACTATCTTATCCACATTTACCTAACGACAACTTAAACAATCAATTATGAGGGGATGATAAATTATTCAAAAAATGAAAACCCTCCTTAATTGACCTTGAAATCATTATCCATGGCCTTTCGGAAATTGAAAACATCAATTAAATCTTTACTAAAAAAGTTCCTGCTTAACAGCAACTATCGGATGATCAAACAATAAATATCTTGTCCTAAATGATAAAAAAGTAGCTGCTACAACTCCGACTACAATCATTCTAATGCCTCTTTTAGTCAATTTGACCCCAACACCGAGTCATTTTTTTTATTGGCTTGACAAAGAAAAAAACAATTTTTTTAATCATTAAGATTAGCTAAGTACAATGTATTGAAATGTATTTTAACAAAAACCTTCAATTTTATAATTCCATCCACCTATCTAGTTAGGAGATTTCACTTAGGCAAAATCCGAATTTAGCAAAGGGAAATCACTATATTTGCGTTAAAATTATCCGGGAAAGTTTCACCTATTAAATTACAAATCATCCAATGTTTCATCAGTGGCTTTCCTTAACATTTTTAAAAATTATTAATTTTTCATTTTACTAAATAAAAAAACAAATGGATTTGAATATCAAAACGCCCATTGCATTTTTTGATCTTGAGGCTACAGGCATTAATATTTCCACAGATAGAATTGTTGAAATATCAATATTAAAAATATTCCCTGATTCAAGCCAAGAACTAAAAACCCTAAAAATTAATCCCACAGTTCCTATTCCTTTAGAAACCTCATTAATCCATGGGATATATGACAAGGATGTGGCAGATGCACCAACTTTCAAAGATGTGGCCAAAGAATTGTTTCGTTTCTTTGAAGGTGCTGACTTAGCAGGTTTCAATGTTCTTAAATACGATATCCCTCTATTGGTTGAAGAATTTTTAAGGGTAGGAATAGATTTTGACATTGAAAAAAGAAATCTTTTGGACGCCCAAAAGATATTTTTTATGATGGAAAAAAGAAATTTGTCTTCTGCCTACAAATTTTACTGTGGCAAAACCTTGGAAAATGCCCACAGTGCTGAAGCCGATACCATTGCTACCTATGAAGTTTTTAAATCTCAAATTGAAAGGTATCAGGGTCAAGAGCTTGAAGATCTTCAAGGCAATAAAATAGGAATTATTGAAAATGACATGAAGAAAATTCACAACATGATCAATGAGAAAATGGTGGACCTTGCCGGTAGGTTTGTTTTTAATGACAAAGGAGAAGAGTGTTTTAATTTTGGTAAGCAAAAAGGCAAACCCATCGCCCAGGTTCTTAAGGAAGAACCGGGATACTATGATTGGATGATGAAGGGAGACTTCCCGCTTGACACCAAGAGAAAACTAACACAAGTAAAACTGAGAGGTTTTAATTTGTAATAAATAATACAGTGAAAACTTAAAAATGAATGTATCATTCCTCCTTATGCTTGAATTGGGGGAATGATATTTCAAACCAGCTTACCTTAATTAGCCCTTTACAAATAGCGCTGTATTGGGTATAAGGTAAGCAATCCTCGATACTACTGCCTCATTTAAAGTCCCAAAGATGATCAGTATCCAAAAAGCGACAACAAAAGACATTCCCCAGATTCAAAGCATCGCGAAAACCACTTGGCCCATTGCTTTTAGAGATATTCTCAGCTCAGCTCAATTGGAATACATGATGGAGTTGATGTACAACACAGATACCCTCCACTCACAAATTTCCGGAAAAGAAATCGTTTTTTGGCTGGCCAAGAGAAACGATTTAACTTTGGGGTTTATGGCTTTTGAACCCAATCTAGAATTAAAAGACAAGGTAAAAATCCACAAATTATACATTAACCCGTCTTCTCAAGGTCAAGGAATAGGCCAAATATTATTGAAGAAGTTGGAAGTATATGGGCGCTTAAATGCCTTTAAACTACTCACATTAAATGTAAACAAATACAATCATTCTGCGATAAGATTCTATACAAAACAAGGTTTTAGCAAGATCGAAGATGTTATTATTCCCATTGGGAAAGGGTATATTATGGATGATTATGTATTTACTAAAAATATTCAATAGCAAAAACTACATACCCGATTTTTTTACCTTGGAAGCCTTTTCATTGATATCCCTAATCACACCATCCAGTTCTTCCGCTGAAATTTCAATGTGATTTAACATTTCTTTTTCTTCATCAGGCAATTCAATTTTGGTCATTTTTAAGAGATTAACCAACCCCATAAGTCTTGCGAGAGGCGCCCTAACAATATGCGATTGCACCCATGAAATTTCTTTTAACTGCTTATTCTGCTTCTCTATGGTTCTTAAATGAATGTATTTATGGGTCACATCATTTGAAAGCACTAATTTAACATCCTCTCCATTAATGTTAATATTATTTACACTAGTCTCTACAGTGATGGTATCACCATTCTTTTTTTTATGTAAATGGAGTCCGGAAATATTTTTACAAAAATTGATTTCATTTTCTCGTGAGGGGGAAGTAGACTTAACCTTTTTTATCTGAATATCACAAAACGATTTTTCAAGAAATTCCTCAAATGTAAAACCGTAACTTCTAATGGCTGCTTCATTTACACTTAAAATATTATAGGTTTTTTGATCCAAAACCCACATAGGAAGCGGGTTAAATTGAAAAAGTTCTTTATACCTGACCTCGGATTCTTCTAATCTATTAAAAATTTTCTTTCTTTCTATGCTATAGATTACACTTCTGTATAAGATCTCAGGATGCATCTGATCCTTAATCAAATAATCGGACATTCCTAAACCGATCGATTTTAAGGCAAAAGCTTTATTGGAATAACCAGTCAATACCACAATGGGGATTTTAGGAGCCCTATTCTTTATATCCTTAATCAGGGGTTCACCACTAATATTATCAAGACTTAAATCAAGTAAAATAACATCGTAATCGTCAAATACCCGATGTAAGGCTTCCTCGTAGGTAGGTGCCCAATCCACTTTTGCGAAGGGGAAATTTTCTTCTATCGAATCTGAAATTAAAACGAAATCCCCTTCGTTATCTTCGATAATTAAAAAATTTAAAGCCTCATTAATTGAACTCATCCATTTAAATTTTTGAAGGTAATTCCACTAGTGAAAACCAAAAAGTTCGAATCCTATTAAGGATTTCCTGGTAACCTCCAGAACCGAAAGGTTTTATGATATAACTATTGGCGTGATTATCGTAGGAATCATTAATATCTTTTTGATTGGATGAGGTGGTGAGCATAATCACAGGTAAACGTTTTAAATCATCAGAATTTTTGATAAATTTCAAGACTTCCTGACCATTTTTAAAAGGCAAGTTGATATCCAATAAAACCAAATCTGGAATATGTTTACTTCTCAGTCGGAGACATGAATTTAAAAATTCCACTGCCTCCCTACCATCTTTTGCAAGGCTAATATGTAAGGGCAAATCTAACTCTTCCAGAGCCTCTGAAATTAAGAAGATATCCCCTTCATTGTCTTCAACTAAAAGAATATTTAAACTCTCCATAATCTAATTTCTTAATCCCCCCTTTATATACCCTTACCTAAAACGTAAGCTCCTCCTTCATCACTGTAATTTTAATCAAAAATACGCTATTTTTCGCAAAGACACAGAAGAATTAAATATTAATACGTTATGCATTCTTTTTCATATTTTGAATTTTCCCCAATATGCATTTCTAAAAAACAAAAATTCTTCGCTAGAGAGGTGGAAAACATTTTAAAAAGTCACATCACTAAACTATCACTCCCTTATTAATCCAGAAAATCAATGCATTACGAATGATTAATGATAAGAATTTGTGCTAATTTTTATTTGATATCGCTACATCCAGCACATCAGAAACATGGGGATTTTCAAAGTTAATATTAAAAGGGAAACTTATAATCAATTGAATTCCTTGAAAAAGCTACCCTAAACTCTAAGTTTTACATAAAAAACGCTTCCTTTTCCTATTGTTGAGTTTGCCCAAATCTGCCCACCCAATCCTTCTGCAATCCTTTTACAAATAGCCAAACCCATACCTGTCCCCCGTTTAATAAAGCCATAATCGTATCGTTTTAAGATATAAAAGATATTCTCTAAATTTTCAACAGGTATTCCTCGGCCATTATCTCTAATCTCTATCGTACAAAAACCCTCTTTGGAATTTGCTAAAACCTCAATAGTTAGTGGCCTATTGACATCTTTGAATTTAATTGCATTGGAAATTAAGTTATCAAACAATTGGATAAGAGGTTTGTAATCACCCTTTACCTGTGGCAACTTATCAACTTTGAGTTTAATTTTTTGCTCCAATATTTTTTTGGAGTTAAGGTGTAATACTTTTTCAAAAACCTCATCCAAACTCACTAATTCCTGCTTAGATTCTAAGCCGGAGAGCTGGGAAAAAGTTGTAATATCATTAATTATGGCTTTAATTTTTATAAAATTATCTAAAGTAAGCTGTAAAAAATTAAGAGAATTCTGAGATAATTGGTTTTGATTCTTTCGGATAAAAAGCTCCAAAAAACCTTGACTTTGACGAACAGGTCCTGCCAAGTCATGGGAGGCTACAATAATAAATTGATCCAATTGTTTTTTTGAATGGTCAGACTTTAGACGCTCATTATCAAATATTTGCTCCACATGCTCAAGCTCTTTAACTTTATCATCCAAATAATTGAATTGCTTTTGAATTAAAATATATAGTAGAATACCTGTCAATAAAAAGTATAAAATATTAGCTGATACTTTAAGTAATTGAATTGTTTCATTGCTTTTATTGGAAAAAATAAATTCAACTAAATTATCACCCCAGACAATCCAAAAAATGCCAGCTACAATATAGATTAATGAAATTCTTAAGCTTGCTTTCATGTCTATCTACTAAAAAACTTCCTTTTTCTCCCACTTTGAAGGGTGCAAATTACTAAACAATCCTTACTACTTTTCTCATCTAACAAAAAAGTATTTCTTTTCTTAAACTCAATCCATGTTTTTCAATTGATGGCCTACCATTTAACATTTATTTTCTAATAAAAATTAATCCAATGTCTTAACTCAAAACAATGCTTGAGTCAAAATTCTTTTTTTATTAATAGGGCAAAATTACAACCCAATTAATTTAAATGCTACTTTTAGGATGTCTTATTTATCAGTTTAATCAGTAACCAAATGTGTAATTTTATTTTCAAATTAAGCCCTCTGTTTCTCATGCTAGGCCTATTAAACCAACCTACTATGGCCCAAAATGACAGCCTAAAAATTCTTAGTTATAATATATGGAATGGGTTTGATTGGGGGAAAGACTTGGATAGGAAAACAAAAATGACCGAATGGCTAAAAGAGATAGATGCAGATGTTATAGGTTTTCAAGAGCTGAACGACTTTACCTCAGATAAGCTAGAGGCTTGGGCAAAAGAATTTGGCCATGAGTATTCGATTTTACTCAAAGAAGATGGCTATCCAATTGGCATCACCTCCAAACAACCTATTCAGTTAAAAACAAAAATGCTTGGAGGCTTATGGCATGGAATGCTTCATGTAAAATCATATGGCATTGATTTTATTGTGGTTCATTTAAGCCCCCACGATTGGGCATTTAGGAGAAAGGAGGCTGAAATTATAAGTGATTATGCTCAAAAAAGCGTCATTATGGAGGAGCATAGCAAGATGGTGATTTTAGGGGATTTTAACTCACAATCTCCTTTCGATGTAAATTATGACGCTCAAAATACAGTATCTTTGAAAAGAAAGCAGCATTCAGATAGCCTTCGGAGGGCAAAAAACGGCCCCGATGCTTATCAAAATTTACGGTTGGGAACCATAGATTATAGTGTAATTTCTAAATTTCTTTCACTGCCTTTGATAGACGTTGTACAAAAAAAACATGCTGATCAGAATAAAAAGTCATTCCCCACTTTGGTGCTCGGCCAAGATCTTTCAAAGTCAGATTTCGAAAAAAACCAGCAAAGGATAGATTATATTCTGGTCAGTCCA
>NZ_CAXBOC010000190.1:0-9236 GCF_963976465.1 uncultured Cyclobacterium sp.
AGGGATATATTAAGGTCCTTATGGCCTAAAAATAACCACTTTTTTTCCTGTCTTCCATGGCAGTCTCTCCCCTTTTATCATCAGCTCTCGTACCTCTTTCAGTAGTCCTCGTTGTGGCCACTTCAGCGATAATTTTATCTAAATCATCTGCATCAGACTCCACTGCTCCGGTAATGGGCATATCACCACAGGTTCTGTATCTTACGGTTAGATTCTTGATTTCCTCATCGGGTTTCAATTGAATAAAGTCAGATTTGGCCAAAATAACCCCATCTCTAACCACACAATCTCTTTGATGTGAAAAATACAAAGAAGGTAAGGCTATGTTTTGGTGTTGGATGTATTGCCAAACATCCATCTCTGTCCAGTTGGATATTGGAAAAACCCTGAAATGTTCTCCCATGTGTTTTTTTCCATTGAAAAGGTTCCATAATTCAGGCCTTTGGTTTTTAGGATCCCATTGACCAAATTCATCCCTATGCGAGAAAAACCGCTCTTTTGCACGAGCTTTTTCTTCATCTCTTCTGGCACCACCCATGGCTGCATCAATCTTATTTTCTTCCAGGGTATCAAGTAACGTAACGGTCTGCAAAGCATTCCTACTGGCATTTGCTCCTGTTTCCTCTCTGACTTTCCCTTCATCTATACTTTTCTGAACTGAACCAACGATGAGTTGTACACCCAGGTCTTTTACTAGTTGGTCTCTAAAAGCTATTGTTTCCGGAAAGTTATGCCCCGTATCAATATGGATCAATGGAAACGGAATTCTGGATGGATAAAAAGCTTTTTTGGATAAATGAGCCAAAACGATGCTATCCTTTCCTCCTGAAAATAACAAGGCTGGTTTTTCAAATTGTGAAACAACTTCTCTTATTACAAAAATTGCCTCTGCCTCTAACTCTTCCAGATGGGATAAATAGTATTGTGCCATATTATATTATTATTTTTTTATTTATTTTCTTTACCAATCTTGCTACTGCATCTTCCAATTTTTCTTCTGCCGTATGTACAACATCAAATGGGGCCGAAGGTGGCTCATAGGGAGAATCAATTCCAGTAAGATCCTTAATCAAACCTTTCCTGGCTTTTTTGTATAACCCTTTAACGTCTCTTTCTTCACAAATCTTTAATGGGCAATCCAAATAAATTTCCAAGAAATTCTCCTCTCCTACCAAATCCCGTATGACTTCCCTGTCTGAAATAAAGGGAGAAATAAATGCCGAGATGACAATTAATCCTGCATCTAACATTAAATTGGCTACCTCTCCTATCCTCCGTATGTTTTCTTCCCTATCCTTATCTGAAAACGTCAAATCTTTATTTAATCCTGTTCTAACATTGTCTCCATCCAATAAATACGTATGAAATCCCAATCTATATAAGGCATCTTCAGTTGCATTCGCTAAGGTAGATTTACCTGATCCGGATAGCCCTGTGAACCAAATTAACTTTGGCCGTTGCCCTAGCGCCTTGATCCGGTGTTCATTGGTCACCTTAAATACAGATGGATGAATGTTCTCACGCATTTGATAATGAAATTAATGCAACACTATTAATATTTCAATTACAGGTAATACCAATTGATAAACAACAATACCACAACAGCATAGATTATAGTAAGTGGAAACCCAATTACGAAATAATCTCTAAACTTATAATTCCCTGGCCCCATCACCATCAAATTGGTTTGGTAACCAATAGGTGTCATAAAATCCCCCGATGCTGCAAACGCAATAGCAACGAAAAAAGGAGTCAATGGCTGACCTAATTGACTTCCAAGTTCCAGTGCAATCGGGAACATTATAGATACTGCTGCTGCATTTGTAATCAAACTCGTTAAAACCAAGGTCATTACAAACAACAAGATTAAACCCAACATGGGGTCTGCCCCCTCGGTTAATTGAATTAATAAATTAACCAACACCCCGGCAGCGCCGGAACTATTTAATGCCAATCCTAAAGAAAGCGAACATACAAGGATCAATAAAAGATCCAAATCAACAGCTTTCTTTAAAGTCTGCAAATTTAACACTTTAAATAGATACAAAATAAGGATTCCTGCAAAAGCTGCTATAAAAAGATCTATCCACCCAATAATTCCTGTAAACAATACCGACAAAGCTATTAATGAGGGAAGCCTTTTTAAATTCCCTCTGTCTGCACTTATCTCCCCTCTAAGGGTAACAATTATTAAATCTTTATAATAATCATTCCGATTGTGGTCTTTACCGGTTAACATTAAAAACAAGTCTCCTGCATAAACCCTCGTCTCACCAATATTCCCCTTTAATTGGGTACCATTTCTGTGGATCGATATAATAGAACCTTGGTACTTGTTTCTAAAATCGCTGTCTTTAACCTTAAGCCCAATTAATGATGAGGATGCCGGGACCACAGCTTCGGTTAATTGAAAAAAACCATAATTGGAAACATGCCCATCTTCGGGTAAACTTAGCCCCTTCTCTTCTTGAATAAGCTTTAATATGGCTTCGGAGTTACCTGCAAAAAACAACTTATCTCCCTCTTGTAAAATTTCATTGGGTCCAACAGGTGATATTTCTTTCTTTCCTCTTCTAATCTCAGCAAGGAATATTTCTTTCAGCTGCCTTAACCCGGCTTCTTTTACTGTTTTGTCGTGCATTGAGGAGCCTATGGGGATATAAGTCTCAACCAGGTACTCATTGAGGTGATCGATAACCTCACTTTTATTTTCTTCTCTAGAGGGAAGTAAGTAATGAGATGCTATACTTAAGTACACCATTCCTATAGCAGCCACCAAGACCCCTAAATACAAAAAATCCTCAAAACCCAATAAGGGGTAATCAAATTCACTGATTAATCCATTTAACACTAAATTTGTGGAAGTTCCTACCACAGTTATCATCCCCCCTAAAATAGTGGAATAAGATAGTGGAATAAGAAATTTTGACGCAGGAAATTTGTTGGTTTTGGTCCACTCTTTTACGTATGGTATCATAAAAGCGACCACCGGAGTATTGTTTAAAATTGCAGAAAGACTACTCACCAAAAGCATGAGTCTAAGTCTAAATGTACCCGGTTTTAACTTTTGACTGAAAATCTTAAAAAAAAACCCTGTCCCTATATTTTGCTGAATCCCTGAAGTTAAACCAATCAAGAGAAAAATAACAATGATTTGCTTATTTGCCAGCCCTTTTAAAAAATCTTCAGGAGTAATGATTTGTAAGACTAACAACAAAAATACAGCTCCCAAAAATGCAAAAGACGGTCTTAAAAGATCCCTGTACAGCACAAAAATCAGGATGATGACTATCGATATGGTTATCAGCCCTGATAAAGACATAAAAATATAAATTTATTGATCATAATTTGGCCTGAACGGCATTGTATATTTATTAAGTAGCGGTCAAAAATAAAATTTATTAGTGACTTTTTGGGTTTAAAGATCGCTTATTACTTAAAGCCATCTTTTTGGCTTGCCAAAGGTAGTGAATTTGTATTTTCTGAAAACAAAATCCACTGAATCATCTTAATTTTCACATTTAAAAATGGTGAATTTTGGATTAATTTTAAATTTTTCGAGGTGAAAACTAAATCTAGAGTATTAATTCTATAATTAGGATTACAATTAAAAACCTCCTTCACCCTTATCCCCCTCTTTTGGTGTTCCGTTGATTGGAAAACTTTTATTTGCCCAGGTAGACGTTTTTGATAGAAAAACAGTATATCAATATAAGAAGTAATTATAATTTTTACCGATAATCATGAATAAGCATTGCTTCAACAAAATAACTTAACCTTCCAATGCTACCTTAGCTCAATATACATTTATATAATTATCTTTCTACCATGAAAACACGTGGCCTTTTTCTCTTTTTATTATTATCATCTACCTTATTAGATTCCTGCAACCATGAGAACAGTGATTCTTTTCGATTCATGGCTATCGGAGACCTGCCCTACCACATTCCTGAAGATTTTGTGAGGTTTGAACGCATGATCAAACAAATAAATGATGCAGATCCTGCTTTCACCTTACATGTAGGAGACATAAAATCCGGAAGCATTCCTTGTTCAGATGAATATTATGAAAAAATAAAAAACTATTTTGACACTTTTGATAAGGCTTTAATCTACACCCCGGGAGATAACGAGTGGACAGATTGCGATAGAGAGGCATGTGGGAGTTATGATCCTGAAGAAAGGTTAGACAAATTAAGACAATTGTTTTTTTCTGACAGTATTAGTCAAGGAAAGCAGCCTTTAACACTGGACAGACAGAACAGGGCGGCAGGATTTGAAAAATTCCCAGAAAACTCAACTTGGGAAAAATCAGGTGTAACCTTCGGTACTTTACATGTAATTGGTTCCAATAATAATTTTGATGCAGGGGCTGAAGCCCTAAATGATGAATTTTATGAAAGAGAGCTGGCGAATAATTTTTGGCTAAAATCACTGTTCGGTGCAGCTAAAGAAAACAATAGTAAAGGCTTGGTGCTAGTATTGCATGCAGGGTTAAATTACAACAATAAAGACGAAAAAAATGGACATGCTAGTTTTGTTACTTTACTAAGACAACAAGTACAGGCATTTGACAAGCCGGTGTTGCTACTATATGGTGACCAGCACCGCTTTTTGGTATCCAAACCTTTGAGAGACAATAAAGGAAAAACCATGACTAATTTCACGGCAGTTCAGGTATTTGGTGACCATGACATTCACTCCGTAGAAATCAAGGTGAATCCTGAAAATTCTAACCTTTTTGAAATAAATCCTTTCTATATTAAAGGCAATTAAAATGTTTGGAACCCCGCCCAATCCTGGTTTAATACGACCGATAACGTAATATTTTATAAAATCAGATTAAGGTTAAGTAATTTTTTTGATAAACTTCTTTATATTTATCTAAAATAAAAGTTTATCAAAAAAATCATCATGAATAAAGCCCTAACCTTAGCCTGCCTTTTATTCTTTTTGAATGCAGCTAACCTTAAAGCCCAAAACCTAAATATCATCCCATTACCCGAGTCCATTGAAATGGGCGAAGGAAATTTGGTGTTAAAAAAAGGAACTGTAATTGCAGCCAAAACAGGAAACAGTAGAAAGTCGGCTGCCATCTTCAATGAGATGTTGGAAGCCAAAACTGGCTTTAATCTCCCCATACAAATTGCTCCTCAAAAAAGTGATGCCTCAATCGTCTTAGAGGAAATCCAAGACGCACAAAATGAAGAAGGTTACACTTTAAATATTGACGCAAACAGAGTACATATCAAAGGATCTTCAAAGGGTATTTTCTATGGATTGCAATCCTTGTATCAGCTGGTTGAAATTAATGAAGGACAAGCAGTTGTCCCTCAATTAAATATAAAAGACGCTCCAGCTTTTGGCTACAGAGGGATAATGCTTGATGTATCACGACACTTTATTGGTGCTGATCAGGTTAAAAAAATACTTGATTTAATGGCCCAATTGAAATTGAACACCTTACACTGGCACTTAACAGACGATCAAGGATGGCGATTGGAGATAAAAAAATACCCGAAACTTACCCAAGAAAGTGCCTGGAGAGACTCAACCATCATTGGTCAGTACTATGATTTCAAGCCATTTGTATACGATGGAAAACCTCATGGAGGGTATTATACCCAAGAAGAAGCCAAGGAAATAGTTAAATATGCCGCAGATAGAAAAATCACAGTAATTCCGGAAATTGAACTTCCCGGTCACAGTTCAGCAGTATTGGCTGCTTACCCTGAACTAGGCAGCTTTGATTCTTTTCAAGGAATTGGAACAGGCACCATTGCCGCTGTCAATGAAAATGGAAAAGAATACGATAACGATATCAATCAAGAAGTTCCCGGCTATTGGGGAGTGCATTATAACATCTATGGGCCAACGCCAAAAGCTTTTGCTTTTTTAGAAGATGTACTTACGGAAGTTATGGAAATTTTCCCAAGCGAATACATTCATATTGGTGGAGATGAAGTCCCTAAAGACCATTGGAAAACTTCAGAGATCGCACAAAAGGTTATCGAAAAAGAAAAACTAGCAGATGAACATGAATTGCAAAGTCATTTCATTCAGCAAATTGAAATGTTTCTCAACAAAAACAAGAGGAAACTCATAGGATGGGATGAAATACTAGAAGGTGGATTAGCTCCAAACGCCACGGTAATGAGTTGGCGAGGTGAAAAGGGAGGGATTCAGGCTGCTAAAATGGGTCATGATGTAATCATGACACCCAATAGCCATATGTACTTTGACCACTACCAAGGAGAGGACAAAACTACAGAACCTTTGGCTATAGGAGGTTTTCTTCCCTTAGAAAAGGTTTACAGCTACTCTCCTATTCCCAGTGAATTAAATGAAGAGGAATCCCATCATGTATTGGGCGTTCAAGCCAATTTATGGACAGAATATATCCCTACCTATAATAAACTGGAATATTTCCTATTTCCAAGGGCTTTTGCCTTGGCTGAAGTGGCTTGGAAAAAGAAAGAAAACAAAGATTATCACTCCTTTAGTCTTGAAAGATTACCTGAAAGGTTACGTCAACTGGAAGAAGACCATGTGTTTTTCAGAATTCCGGAGGCCAATGTAGAATTGAGTAAAGATGAAATAAGTGGAAGATACTTGGTTGAAATTCATCCATTAGTGGCCAATGCTACCATCTACTATACTTTTGATGGACACAAAGCTGACCAAACGGCTTTACTATACACAGGGCCGGTATTGGCACCAATTGTGGGAGAGGAGCAAGACCCAATAACCCTCCGTTATGTTACCATCAGCCCGGCCGGTAGAAGTAGTAATGAATTCAGTGTGACTCTTGAGTAAATCGAATCGGTTTGATTAAACAACCGATATTCCACCTACCAAGGTCCAAAGATATCATTAGCACGTACAATTAAAATTGTACGTGCTTTTTTTATGAAAGCCAAGGTATTTAAGCTAGTGAATCAACCTTTATTCGATTTTGCTTATGCACTTTTTAAGGCTCTTTTTTCTATCAACTGAAATAGCAAAATAGCATCAAAAATAGTATGGGCTATAATGGCCGACAAAATCCCAGCCGTTTGGTATAAATACCCTAAAGCTGCTATAAAGCCAATCATTACAACTCCATAGATGCTAATCTTCCAGTTCAAAGGATTTAAGTAACCATGAATAAGGACAAAAAGGACTGAGGTGATCCACAATCCCAAAAATGGCTGTAGCCCTGCCCTGAATAGCAATTCCTCTCCAACGCCCGCGCAAACGGAAATAAAGACAATCCCTAACTCGGTCCATGACCACTTATTGAGTAGGCTATGGTATTTTTTCTTTTCATCTTTAAAAAATGAGGCATTGATCAAAATAATGGCTACACCTGCTCCAATCACACCGGTCAAAGTTCCTACCAAAAGCTGTTGCCCTAAAGCCCATTGTCCCATCAATAATTCAAGCAATGTAATCGGTTGAAAAAAATAAACCAATGCAAGTCCTATAAAACCAAAACCTAAGAGAGTAACCCAACCCAGAATTAGCAATCTTTTACTCATATTTTAAATGCGTTATTTTTCTCTGCTAAATCACTTATATTGTTAAATATTATTCTTCTTTGGCAAAAAAAGAAAAAGTACCAAAATCCATTTTGGTACTTTTTATCCATTGAGGCAAATTCCTCATTTATTTAAACTATTTGCCTGAACATAATTAAAACCTATTCATTAAAAGTAATATTCAATGAAATAGGAACTGAGCTTAATGCTTTGCTAATTGGGCAACCTTCCTTTGCCGCGTTAGCCAATTCAACAAACTGTTCTTCTTTCATTCCGGGAACTTTCCCAGTCAGGTTCAAAACTATTCCGGTAATGGCAAATCCTGCATCTCCTTTTTCTATACTTACTGTGGCTGTAGTATCTAGTTCTTCTGCCTCCATATCTTTTCCGGCAATCTGAAAGCTAAGGGCCATATTAAAACACCCAGCATGAGCGGCAGCAATCATTTCTTCGGGATTAGTACCCTTAGAGCCATCTTCGTTTTCAAATCTGGTTTTAAAGCTATAGGGTGATTTATCAAAAAAACCGCTTGGAGAAGACAAAGTTCCACTTCCTTCCATTCCGGTACCTTTCCATATTGCTGTTGCTTTTCTTTTCATTTTCTTAATGTTTTTGATTGGTTTAAAGTTTGTCAATTGAATACTCAATGTATCAAATTTCTGTCATAAAAACTAAAATATTTAGCTTTAGCACCTCGCATCATTAACTAGCAGGATTTTGGCAATTTTAATCAAACACTGTAGGTAGGCTGATAGAAACAAGAAAAACTTATTGGAACACCTAAACTCTTCTCAGAATGAATTGCACCCAATCAATAAACTTTCAAGGCTACTGTCACTTCAAGTTCTACTTCTTCCCCAATAAGGGTTTCAATTTCTGATTTTATTAATTCAAGTTTTTCCTTATCAGGAGAAGTTTCTCCCACAATTTTTACAGTTAATTTTAGTGGTTTAAAACTGCGGACAGAAATATCTCTTAAAATCACTCCATTGATTTCATATCCGTTCAACTTAGATATCACATTGTTTTCTTTTACCATATCCATGAAACCAAAAAATAAAGGAAAACTTATAAGACCAACGACCACAAGAGAATAAACGATTCCTCTTCTCGCCAAACGGAAAGGACTAAAACCCAAAAGTAAAAAAGTCATAGCAGCTGCCAGCACCATCCCAGATAAGTTGGTTAGAAATAGGAGAAAAGCCCCTTGAAATATATCCCAATTAGTCCAACCAAAGCCTATTCCAGACACCGCCAAAGGTGGCACTAAAGCCACTGCAATGGCCACCCCGGCAAGCGTCTTCGCGATTTCGGATTTTGCACTGGCATACGCCCCGGCAATCCCTGAACCTACAGCTACACCCAAATCCAACAGATTAGGTCTAATTCTCGCTAAAATTTCATCGTTGGCAATGTTCAATGGAGTAAGCCAAGTAATTAAAATGGCACAAAGATATCCTATGAGCACTCCCCATCCGATGGTTTTTACGCTATTGACAATTAGAAGGCGTTCTTGTCTCAACACCCCCATAGAAAGTGATATGATGGGCGCCATAAGCGGAGCCAATATCATGGCACCAATGATTACAGGGGAAGAGTTTCCAAAAAGACCTAATGTTGCGATAAATGTTGCCAAAAACATCAAAACAAGGTAAACGCCTGACACCATTGAACTTGACCTTAAATTAGAAAAAAGATCCTTAAACTCCTCCGTGG
>NZ_CAXBOC010000191.1:0-9196 GCF_963976465.1 uncultured Cyclobacterium sp.
GTGGGTAATACAAAGACATTCAATTTCTTGTTTTCTCGAAAATTCTCAATTAAGAAACTTGATGTAAATGAACCAAAAAGAAAAGCGAAAATGTATAAGAAATAGATGGTACCCTTCCAGAATTCAAAATTAGAAAGGTCATTAATGAATAAAGCAAAGTGCCCCGTGACATTGGTAGTCAATTGTTTAATTGATAAAAACCCGCTTACATTGACAATACCAGCTACAAATGATAAAAATGTAGCAATTTGTAAATTGTGTTTGAAGGTCCTGCTCTTGCCTTGGTGCCTAAACATTGGATAGATATTTATATATCGATTTAGGCAATCATTATTACCTCTAGCTAAATAATAAATAGATTTTCAAAAGAAAAGCCCTAGGTTTGATCCAGGGCTTTCTTTCTAGTACCTAAGAAATATTAACTTAGTCTTTTTAATAAAAGTTCAGTAGCCTTTTTGATAAAAAAGCCTAAATCCTCTTTAATATGGATACAGAGGGAATTCAGCCGTAAGTTTAGGCTAGATTAGCATTCATTGCGCTTGAAATTTTTAAATTTTCACCACCATCTTGCCTTTATTCTTCCCTTCAAATAAGTCTAGAAAAGCTTGTGGAATATTGTCAAATCCTTCTACTATGGTTTCTTTATAATGCAATTTTCCTTCTTGAAGCCATGTGGCCAGTTGCTGAACCCCTTCGGCATGTTTGTCTGAAAAGTCAGCTACAATAAAACCTTGCATGAGCGCACTTTTTTTAACGAGGAAAGGCTGCACACTTAGACTTTTTGGGGTCTCGGTATTGTTGTAAACAGAAATTGCCCCACAGATAATAATTCTGGCATATTTGTTGATATTGAAAAGTGCAGCATCTGATATTTCTCCACCTACATTATCAAAATAGATGTCAATACCATCGGGGCAAGTTTCTTTTATGGCTTGTACCATATTATCGGTGGTGTTATAATTGATCCCTTCGTCAAATCCAAAATCAGATTTAAGCAGGTCAACTTTTTCATCCGTACCAGCAATACCTACTACTCGAAGTCCAAGGATTTTTCCAATTTGGCCCACAACAGAACCCACTGCACCTGCCGCTCCGGATACGAGCAAGGTTTCGCCTTCTTTGGGTTTTCCTATTTCCTTTAATCCAAGAAGAGCAGTGAGCCCGGTCATGCCAATTATTCCCAAATAGGCCGAAAGAGGAGCTTTATCAGGATCCACTTTTCTAAGGTTTTCGGCTTTGGCCACTTGTGTTTCTTTCCATTGTAAGGCGCCAATTACTTTGTCCCCTTTGGATAAATTTTCGCTTTTTGATTCCAAGACTTCTGCAATAATTCCCGACGAAATGGGTTCGTTTAGCTTAAAGGGTGGGACATAGGAAGGAGCATCACTCATTCTACCTCTTAAATAAGGATCCACTGAGACATATTTAGTACTTAACAATACCTCTCCTTCTTTCAATTCCGGGATTTTAGCTGTTGTAAAGTCAAAATCTTTAACTGAAGGACTGCCTTTTGGCCTATTTTTTAAATTAATCGTTTTTGTAGTAGTCATGTTAATTAAATTTTAATACTGTTCCAAGCCATTTCGTAGGCTTCATTAATGTTTTCAGGTTTAATTTCAAACCTTTCGCGTTGTTGTAGTAAAAAGGATATGGGATAAATACTGAATGCATAAAGCAAATAAGGAGATACCGGTTGGATGAGGCCTTCTTCTTGGCCACGTTTCCAAAGTTCCAAGAGTGGACTTAAGTGTTTTAAGCCTTCCTTACGACTTGGTTCATCGATCATTGGCGTATTGTCGCATTGAGACAAAAACATGGCTTGCTCGACTTCATTCAGTTTAAACCTTGCAATGTTCTTCCATATTTTCTCAAAGTCTCCTTGGATTGATGTGCTTTCCTTATAGTCTTTGAAAGCAAATCTGGTAAATGAACGTTTTACCTCAATGTAAACTTGATTGACCAGATTCTGTTTGTTCTCAAAATACAAATAGATGGTACCAGGAGAAACTCCTGCCATTTTCGCAATCTTTGACATGGGGGTGGCATGAAACCCATTGTTGTTGACAAGTTGAATTGTAGCCTTTACTAAGGCTTCTCTTTTGTTATTTGATTTAGAATTGCTACTCATATTTGTCGATTTGAATACCAAGCCAACGGAGAAAAATGAATGAACGTTCATTTTTTTAGAAATTTTATTTTAGCCATTTATTTCATTGTTCCTTTTACTAACTAGCTAAATGCTGATAGCCTCAAAATCAATGCTAATAATTCACTCAATAAATTTTTTTAAGACCTATATTGAAATGTTTGAGAGGAAGGTAGCTAAAAGTATAGTTAATCAGCCGTAGTGATTGCTTTCCAAAATGGGTAACAACCTTGAATCATCCAAAGCAGCAGTCCTGTGACCGGCATGCGCCAAATATTCCTTGTTTTGAGAAAAAGCTATAAATTCAGCCGTTGATGCGTGTTCCACCAATAACATAGCATCCCATTTTTCAGTATTGGGTCCAATTAAGAACGCATTACATTCTCCGTAAAAAATGATGCGACTTCCCGCCTTTTTTAACAAAGGGAGCGTCTTGTCCATATAGCGTTGGTAAGCTTCCGATCCGGAAATTGACTTGGCAGGCTTTATGGATTCCAGATTGGCATAATCAGCCTTATCTCTAAACCTCAGAAGGTTCATCATCACGATCTTTCCTTTTCCATTAAAGTTCTTAAAAAACTCATGCCGGCTACGGGTGCTGCGTCTAAATATTTATCCATTGTTCTTTTGGCTTATACTTTTTTACCTATTGTAATTTTTCATTTCAGGGAAATCCAATAGGAACCTATCAGCCATTGCTTCCGCTCCTTTTTCTGTAGGATGTACCCCATCCTTGGCCAACAATCCTTCTTTCCATTTGCCTTCACCATCAGAAACAGCTTTGTCAAAATCAATGTACCGATATCCTGAAGCCCTGATAAAATCATTCTTGCCTCTGTTGTTTCTTTTTTCTACAGAAGGAACCGTAGAAAAAATCAAAGTTACATTGTGTTTGGCACAGAGACCCATTACCTTTTTCGCATAGTTTTTCCAGTCTTCGTTGGGGATTCTTCCCTCATCACTTTTATCGTTCATGCCCAAACACCAAATCGCGTATTTTGGTTGGTGAATAGAAAAAGCAGCATTTATAAAATCAAAGGAGTCTTTAGATCGTCCACCAGGCAATCCATCACACAAAAATTGATATCCCGCAGCATGCGTATAATAAGGCCAACGGGCGGGACTGGCACTATTTACATAGCTGTCGCCAAAAACAAATACATCAGAAAAGTAGTCCTCACATATGAATTCAAATGTATCAACCTTTACCTGTGTACCAGAAGAGCGAATAAAAGGATGATTCATCCCGATAAAGTCTGAGGAGAAACTTAAAGTATCGCCCTCGTTTATAATGGTGATTGTACTTGAACTTAAGTCTCTTTCAATTTTAATACTCAGTTCATTTTTTAATGGAAGTGCATGTTTAATGGCTTTTCGATTGGTAACATTGGTAACCCGACTGGAAATAATGCTGTCCGGTGTGATGGTTAAGTTACTTGTAAGATACCTTCCGCTTCCCTTTCCAATGCTTAAGGTGTCAAACTTCTCAATTGTTCCTTTAAAGTTGATGGTGTAAAATTGTTTGATAGAAGAATTTACCAATTGGTACGATTCTCCCTCTTTTAATGTAAAATTGCTTAGTTTTTGAGGGTGTACCTCTACTTCTATACTAGGGTGGAAACTTGACTGATGTTGACTTAAAATTTTTGAAATGAAACCGGTGGTGGAAGTAGCTATTACTAGAAGAGTAATAAAATGTAGAGGCTTTTGCTTTAATTTAAGTTTCATTTTATAATTTGTAAGTCGGTCTATATTAACTTAAAATAGTTAATATAAAAATCGGAAAAATTCTTAAAATCAGGATCATTCGGGACTTTTTAGCGATATTTTATTCCAAATTGATTTACTAAATTTAACAAAATCAAAGATTAAACCATCGTCCAAATAGAATAAAAAGCAGTGGTATTGGGTAACTTTATTATTCAAGTTCTATACATTTAATTATTAGAGCAAGTATTTTTCTCAATCCACAGACAAAATATTTCTGTCAGATCAAATGTAGCTTTGCACAGAGAGTTAGATTTACTAAAATAAAAGCCTTAATATTTAAAATTGTCCAATGGAGCAGTGCTTTTTTTCTACTGGTTGGTAATAGTTATCCATGGAATCTCCTGTTTCCGTCTCTGCACTGCCTCCTTCTCCAAAGGTGATGCGACCGTTGCTATATTATCATCTATAATGAGAAGGGTAGATGATTTTTGTTTATTTACCGTTTTTTCATTTATATTCCAGATTAAGATGGATAGGGATAGAATGTTTATTTGCCTGGTCTTTTAATCTTAACATGCATTTTGTTACTTCTCTATAATTATTTTCTTTTTAATTAACCAAAATAAAGATGGTTTAGGGTTTTATTTCCAAATTGAGTTGCCTGCCTTCTTCCTGTGCTTTCTTATCCATACCCGTGCCTACTGCAAGGCCGATGGCCATACCTATTGGTAATCCAATTCCTATAAATGCCATATTGTCCAGACTTGTGCTAAAAGCTAAACCCAGTGGCAAACCAAAAACTACCATCCCTAAAGCCATCCAGGTATTGCGGTAATGATTAATCGGAACGATTTTTAATTGCTTTTCAATGAGCTTAATGATTTTTGTTTGTTCCTTTTTGGTTTCTTTCAATAATCTATCATTTGAAGTCATATTCAGTTGTTCGATGGATTGATTGATGGAATCAACAATATTATCGGGCAAACTAAGGCCTTCCAATACAGTAATAAGACTTTCAAATTGGGTGTATACCTTTAAAAGTTTAGCATTATCATTGATTTCCGGTCTTGATTTAAGCTGGTTAATTTTCATAAGCTTGTTTTAATTATAAATAAATAAGAAGAAAAGCAACTCATTATTAAGGCCAAAATTGGTTCTTGATTTCTTTATTTTATACCAAGGTTTCGGAAATGTCTTGCTCTATTAGTTTGAAAAAGTTGGCTCTTTCATTCTTTATATAATAAATATATGGTAAAATGGTAAAGGTTCCAATGAATGAAGATTAGCTTTCCTTTCAATTGATTCAGTTATTCGGTTTTCTCGTATTCCCTTTACATTGGTCTCAATCACAGGGGCTAGTCCTAAGTTCTTGGTGGTCCTGCTTGGCTATTGTCAAAATATTTTGGTTTTGGCCAACTCTCACACAGCTTAAATTTGTGTTTTTGCTGATATCAAGTAGGTTTAGCCCGTTGAGATTTCTGACATCTAACCCTTCAAGAGAATTGCTTGAAAGCCATAGTTTTTCCAAGCTAATATTATTTGTGAGATCCAGTTCTTTTAATTGATTGGCCGATAAGGTTACATATTTCAAATTTGTATTGGTGCTGAGATCCATGCTTTCAAGATCGTTTAATTTGGCTATCATGGTCTCTAAGGAAGTGCAGCCCTGCACATCCAGCACCTTTAATTTATTGTTTTCCACATTCAGTCCATTTAAACCCGGAATGTTGATAGAAAGGCTTTCCAATAGATTCCATGAAAGGTTTAAGGTTTTCAATTGATCGGCATTATTTAATCCATTGATCTCAGTAAGATTGTTTAGGATAAGGTTAATGTCCTCCAATTGCTTGTTATGACTAATGTCTAATGTCTGAAGATAATTGGCTTCAAGGTGCAATGAAGTTAATTTTTGGTTTGCTGCTAAATTAATTTCACTTAATAAATTGTTTCCAGCGGATAAGGAAACCAGCTCTTCAAAAGCCTCAATACCTTTAAGATTCGCTATTTTCTCTTCTTCAGGCGTTCCAAGATCACTATCTAAAACCAATGTACTGACATTCTTGGCGTCTTCAGTTAATAGCATTTGGTTAATTAATCCGTCACTATCGATTCCCAACTCAATTAATTTTTCTTCAAAATTCGCATCCGGGATTTCAGTGATATGCTTTTGATTTGGGGGAGTTGTGGATATTAACCCATCTTCTGAACATGAGGAAATGATTCCAAAGAGTCCGAATAACAATTGAGAATAGGTTGAAATTGTTTGCTTTTTCATGCTTAAGCTTTTCTTTATGATGAAGTGATAAATATTAGGTAATTGCAAAAGGCTTTAAAACCACATTGCCTTTCTTTCTGCCTTTATCTACATAGCTGTGGGCCTCTACCACTTGTTCCAAATTATAGCTGCGGTCAACCGGGGCTACGAAATGCCCTGCTTTAATGATGTCAAGTAGAATTTGCAATAGTCGCTTGATTTCTTCCCTGGGTAAAGTACCGGTAGCAGAGAATTTTGCCTTTTTATTACCAAAAAGGGAGGTGACCATCATTTGGCCAATTAAGGGCATTCCCAATACAGGAGAAGCATAACAGCCATTTTCTGTCAGCGCATGTTTACATTCTTCAAAGGACCTAGAACCGACCGTATCATAAATCAAATCATAACTATTTTTATTTTGGGTAAAGTCAGTTTTAGTATAGTCAATGACCTCGTCTGCCCCCAATGACCTAACCAGTTCTATGTTGGCTGTACTGCAAACTGCTGTTACATGTGCACCATAATATTTTGCAATTTGGATGGCTGCTGTGCCCAGACTTCCTGATCCTCCGTTGATAAGTATTTTTTGTCCAGAATGGATATGCCCAATGTTTTGCAAGAAATTTAGGGAGGTAATACCTCCATCACATATGCCTGCAGCCTCTTCAAAACTTAGGGACTTAGGCAAGTGGCTGATCACACCATCTTCGGGAATGGCTACATATTGGGCATATGTGCCAAAGGAGTTGATGTTTTCTCCAAATACATTGTCTCCCTTTTTGAAGCTTTTTACTTCCGATCCAACGGCTTCAATTACTCCTGCGAAGCCACTTCCCCAAATGGGATTTTTGGGTTTGGTAAGTCCTAAAAATAGGCGCCCAATATAAGGTTTACCTGTGCGCATCATGGAGTCAGCTTTGGTTACCGAAGAGGCATGGATGCGTACAAGGACTTCATTTGCTTTTGGGCTTGGCTTGGCCACTTGATCTAGTTTGAATACCTCCGGGGATCCATAGCCTGTTGTGATTACTGCTTTCATCTTTTTATTTGTTTATGTTGATTAACAAAACAAATGTCTTACAAATGAAGCAGTTTTGAGTTCCGGATATCATCCACTTGTTCGGGTTTACAAATCCGAACAAAGTTGTTAGCGTTACAGGATTATACTTTCAGGTTTTTAAGAAATTGTCTGGGAGTAAGGCCGGTTTCTTTCTTGAAATAGGTGTTAAAAACAGTTTTAGAATTGAATCCACTTTCATAAGCCAGACCAATTACAGTTATATGCGCTTTGGAAGGGTCTTTGGCCAGACGTTTGAACTCCTTAATACGGTAGTGGTTAATATAGGCGTTGAAATTTTTGCCTATGCTTTCGTTCAATATCCACGAAAGTTGATTGGGATGGATATCCAATTCCTCGGCCAGAGAACGTAGGGATAAATCCGGGTTTAAAAACAGTTTTTTCTCTTCAATGAAAAAAGTGAGTTTGTCTTTAAAAGCTTTTACAGTTGCATTATTTAGCAGCGCTTTTTTCGTTTTCTCAAGTCTTCTTTTATCAAAGAGTGCCGGAGGGAACAATTGATGCTTTAATTCAAGGTAACTTGGTTCCGCTTTTATTGCATTCATCATGGGGTCCGCAAAACGGAGAAGCAACAATGGATATTTATTTTCTTTGGCATTGACCATCCAATCAAATGCTTTTTCAAATTGACCGGTATATACATGGTAGAGTAAGACATAGACTTCTGCAGCAAAACCACCTTCTTGCTTTGAAATTTCATTCAAAAGCCGGAAGCTAGACCGGGCCTGATTTTCGTCTTCCTTCAGTATATAGGCCAAGGCCATATTGCCAACTTTCTCGGCAGGAACTATAATTTCTGAAGGCATTTTGTCAAAATAGTCAATAACTTGATCCGCTTCACCTAACATTATCAAGCTGTTGGCGATGACAGTATGGGCGGGGATATTTTTTGGGTTAACTTCCAGGCATTTATTGAGTTTGACTAAGGCCTCTTGATAATTTTCTAGCATATAATCCAGATATGCACTGTAAAATTGTGTTTCCTGGGAAAGAGGATCAATCTTTAAGGCAAAGTCCAGGTGTTTTTTTGAATCCTCATTCTGTCCAGCCAATATGTATAGGAAGGATGAAAATTGCTGAGATTCAACATGGTTTGGGTTGATGCCCAACCCTTTCTTTATCGTATTAAAGGACTTTTCGAAATCAGCTTCGGTGAAAAATGATAGATTGGCCAGTTGATAGTAGGCTTCCGGCAACTGGTTGTTTATGGCCAGGGCTTGATTGGTCAATGCTGCACATTGTCCCCATCCTTCCTCATAAGAGATGAATCCTGTGGTGGCCAGGAAGCTATAGCTGTCTGCCAATCCGGTCAAAGAATTGGGGTGGTTGGGGTCTATGCGCAAAGCTTGATTAAAACATTCTATGGCTGTTTTACAATCTTCAGGATTCCATTTATTTAGGTAATAACGACCTTTAAGATACAGGGTATAGGCATCCAGGCTTTCAGTCTGTTGGGTTACTAATTGCTCTTGTATTTCAAAATGCCCAAAATGCTCTCGTAATTTTTCAGCAATGATAAGGCTAACTTCATCTTGCACAGCAAAGATATTGTCACTCATTCTGTCCCAGGTCTCGGACCAAAAGTGAAAATCCTCATCAGCCTGAATTAGCTGTGCTGTAATTCGAAGGGAATTTCCTGACAGGCGTACACTTCCTTCCAAAAGGGTTTCCACTCCTAGTTCTTGGCCTATATTGCTTATGGGAATATTCTTTCCTTTGAAATAAAATGATGAGGTTCTTGAAGTAACCCTTAATCCATCAATTTTAGCCAATGCATTGATAATTTCCTCTGTAATTCCATCACAAAAATATTCGTTTTCCTTATCCGAACTCATGTTTACAAATGGAAGAACGGCAATTGATTTCTGGAAGGTGTCTTGTGCTTTGCTGTGTGTTGGCATGAAGGCAGAATGATTGAAGAAATTATTATTGAATGCTCACATCTCTACGGTTAATAAGTTTGAATTTAATTGTTTTGAATGGATAAAACAATATTTTTATTTGGTGA
>NZ_CAXBOC010000192.1:0-9177 GCF_963976465.1 uncultured Cyclobacterium sp.
TTTAGGTTATAATCACAACGAATACATCAAAGAAAAAATATTGGTACCCTTAGGTCTTAAAAACACGTTTTTTTCAATTACTGAGGTTGATTTGGATGATGTAATGAGCGGATACTATGTTGGGTATGAGGAAGATTTCAAAGCCAATGAATATGGGATGTTGGCTACAGCAGAAGACGTGGGCCATTTTATTCGCGCCTTAAACGACGGCGCTGTATTTGACGAAGGCGAACAAGAAATCTATCCTTACGAATACAACCATGGAGGATTGGTTGTAGGCTACCAAAGCCTTGCCGAGTACCACAAGGATATAGACGGGGTAGTGGTTCAATTTATTAATACTACAGATTTTAATGGCTATGAGTGGAACCTATCGGAAATTACAATTAACCGAATTGTAAAAATCATACGAAAGAATAACTAGCAAACCGGGTTATTTAATAAAGCGACAAATAAAGCACATGGACCTAGAAAAAAGGCTAAAAAAACAATCCCGAATTTTACTATTTCCATTTTTTACCAGATAGGGGTACAATCGCTTTCTCTCTTATTATAGATAGCTTATAATAGCAATTGCAAGTCTTTCAAATACTACCTAAGTAGTTGTTATGTATAAATTTTGGTTTAACAACCCAAAGATAATTGTAAGCCTGATCAATTATTTTTTTTGAATTTCATCGGCTTTTCTCCCTCAGCAATTACAGGTTCTACATTCCGATCCCATTTTCACCATTCTTTGCCATAAACTTACCTTTTTCATAATTGATTTACTCCGTTACTTTGTTTCGTAAATATTGTTCATCAATAGCAACACGAAACAAAGTAAACAATAACAATAAGAGAAGTTTTAAATCTTATTAAAGCAAAAGTAAACTATTGAACAAAAAGGACTGGCAATCGAGGGATACTTTTACGGCAGCCTTAAAATAAAAATGCCTGAAAAATCAAGTAGAGATCCTATAAAAAGAAATATTAAAAACTTTTATTATGAAAACGAAATTTATCACATTAATAATGGCGTTTATTGTTTTTACAATAACATCTAACGCACAGGAAACAGAAGCTACTCGTCTCCTACAAGAACATAACAAGGAGTTTGTACCTGAAATTTTTAAGTTTGGGGAAAAAGTACACTTTGCTGTTGGTTACGACGTAAGCAACGTGGCGATGATTGAAGGTGAAACAGGAATTATAATCATTGATGCGGGGATGTCTCCCATCCGTATGGAAGCCTTACGATTAAAATTTCGTGAAATAACAAACAAACCCATAAAAGGCATTTTAATTACTCATGGGCATGGTGACCATTTTGGTGGTATTCAAGCTTTTTTAGATGAAGGCAGCAATCCTCAAGTGTGGGGAAGAAGTGGTGCATTGGGCAATGATACGGGCTTTAACATAGAAGCCAATGCCGGAGAAAAAGCCGGTTTAACTTATGGGAATGTACGCGGAGGAAGGCAAGCCGGCATTATTCTTCCTGATTCCATCCATATAAATAATGGTGTTGCGCCCAAGCCGGACAAACAACGGACCATGTTTACCCGAGGAAAAGAAACTGCTAAATTTAGTCCAACTCATTTGTTTACCGAAGAACGAAAACAAATTGAAATCGATGGGGTAAAATTTGAATTGGTGGCCGCTTCAGGGGAAACCTACGACAATATGTACATTTGGATGCCTGAAGAGAAAATACTTTTCTGCGGTGATACTTATTATAAATCCTTTCCAAACTTATACACCATACGTGGATCACAATACCGGGACGTCAAAAGCTGGTATGAAAGCCTAGACAAAATGCAGGAGGACAAACCTGAATACTTATTGCCTGGACATACTCGTCCGGTAATTGGCAAGGAGAACGTAAACACAACTTTAACCAATTATAGGGATGCGGTAAAATTTGTATTTGATAAAACCATTGAAGGCATAAATAAAGGCCTAACCCCAGACCAATTGGTTGCCTATGTTAAATTACCGGAAAATCTCGCCTCCTTGCCTTATTTAACAGAGTATTATGGTCGTGTGGACTGGGCTGTGCGTTCCATTTTTTACGGATACCTTGGTTGGTTTGATGGAAACCCCGTAAACTTGAATAAACTCGCTCCAAAAACAGAAGCCGAAAAAATGGCAAAATTGGCAGGTGGAGAAAATAAACTGAAAGAAATGGCATTTAATGCATTTGAAGAGGGAGATTTTCAATGGGCAGCTCAATTGTCTGATTATTTACTTGAATTAAATCAAAACAACAAGGAAATAATTAATTTGAAAGCAGACGCATTAATGGAAATAGCCAAAACCATGATTACAGCTACCGGGCGTAATTACATGAATAGCTATGCCATTCAAATGAAAGAAAAAATCAAGGAGTAATGGGATTCAATGGACAGGTAATAGGTCACCAGAACCAAGAAAACAGTTAATTGAAATCAAGTGCCAAGTCTCTCTTCTGCGTTTCTTTCTCCCTTTGGAATAATTTGGTATCTTCGATACCAAGTGCCAAGCACAGCACTTATGGCCGATAGCAGGTTAAAGTTTGCAAGCGAAGTTCTTGCCTCCTTCCCCCCCTTTGCTTTCCCTCAGGGTTACAGAGGAGCAAGAAATTGCTTTTTTATCGCCAAAAGCCATAAATGAAGCATTGCCTTAACAAAGAAACAAGAATGGAACTTGAAGATATAGGATACAATAGTGATCTGGAGAATTATCGAAAGGATAAAAATTTAGATGCCTTTCAGGTTGGACGTGTAACTTCTGAGCATAAAGAACGGTATATCGTAAAAACCGCAGATAAAGAATACGATAGCGAAATCATTGGGAATTTAAGGTATACAGCAAACGATAGAACTGATTTTCCTGCAGTTGGGGATTGGGTGGCTTTTTCTGAATTTAATGAAGGCAACGCACTAATTCATGCTGTTTTACCAAGAAAAACGGTTATTGAAAGGCAAGCTGTCGGTAGAAAGGGTGAGAAACAAATTATTGCTACCAATATTGATTTTGCTTTTATTGTTCAGGCCGTAGACAGGGATTTTAACATCAATAGAATTGAAAGGTACCTAACCATTTGTCATTCATCAAATGTAATTCCAATCATCATCCTTAATAAAATTGACCTTATTAATGAAGCTTACCTAAGGGACTTGGTTGAAGAAATTCAGGCTAGAATCAAAAATGTTACAATTTTCAAATTAAGTAGTGAAACAGGAGAAGGGCTTGAAAAAATTAAAGGAAGTATCAAAAAAGGAAAATCTTACTGTTTGTTAGGCTCCTCAGGAGCTGGAAAATCAACCCTTTCAAATTTACTAACGCATAAGCAGGCAATGAAGACCAGCACGATTAGTACAAGTACCAACAAAGGGAGGCATACAACAAGTCACCGTGAACTACTAATTCTGGAAAATGGAGGAGTAATTATTGATAATCCCGGGATTAGAGAAGTAGGTATTACCGATACATCCGGAGGCATTGAAACCACCTTTGACACCATCAATACAATTGCCGAAGGGTGTAAATTTAAGAACTGCACGCACACTTCAGAAAAAGCTTGTGCAGTCATTTCTGCCGTTGAGCGTGGGGAAATAGATGCGTCACTATATGACAACTATTTAAGAATGGAAAGGGAAAAAGAGCATTTTGAAGCTACAGTCGCTGAAAAAAGAAAGAAAGGCAAGCACTTGAAAAAGATCATCAAAGACATGAAATCACATCATTCCAAATACAAATACTAAGCATCTCAAAGGGAAAAGCGTTAGGATAAATAAACTTAAAAACACACATTAACACCAAGTCGGGTCAAAACCGTAGATTTAAAGCATAAGCGTATGCAAATGGGCCGGCATAGTCTGTTTCTGGTGATTCAATAGAAGGGAGTAATATGAAATGTTCTGTATATATCGCTACAAGTGTTGATGGTTTTATTGCTAAACCGGACGGAAATGTCGACTGGCTACATACAGCAGGTAATTTGGAAGCTGACATGGGGACAGAAGACATGGGGTTTAAAGCTTATATGGATGCTGTGGATTGTATGATCATGGGACGAAAATGCATGGAGGTGATTTCCAATATGAACCTGACCCCTGAGCAATGGTTTTACGGGGACCTGCGAATAGTGGTATTAAGTAGCACAATGACCGAACCACCTGAAAACCTCAAAGGAAAAGTAGAAATGTATGCCGGAGATATAAGTAGCTTGGTAGATACATTGGAAAAGGAAGGTTTCAAGCATGCCTATATAGACGGAGGAAAAACCATTCAGTCGTTTATAAACCTTCAGTTGATCAATGAAATAATCATAACTAAAATTCCTGTATTATTGGGAGAAGGGATTCCATTATTTGGGAAAACATTCAAGGACATAAAACTTGAAAAAGCCAGTTCAACTACTTTTCCTAATGATTTTATCCAGGTAAAATATTCGGTGAACTATGAATAGAAAATTAAAACAGCCTTTTTTTGAGAAGCTCGAGCAGAGCCCTTTGTCTCAACTCAAGCTTTCAAATTTTATTAGAATTAGAAACCTTATCAACTTTGAGACACAAAGCCTAAGCATTTCCTACTGTTTTTTCTTCTGAAGCCAATCAGGAATTTCAGTAGGCTTATAAGCTTCCATTTTGTCCAGTAAATCCACCGGATCATCTGCAACAATTAAATTACTCAACTGATCCGGTTTTAAAAAACCTTGTTCACCAACATGGGTCAAAAAATCAAGTAATTTGTCATAATAACCCGATACATTGTACAAGGCAAGTGGTTTTTGAAGGTACATCAGCTGGTTGAGCGTCATGACTTCAAACAACTCCTCTAGTGTACCTATGCCCCCGGGCATGGCTATAAAACCATCGCCCTTTTCAGCCATTAACCATTTTCTGTCCCTCATGGTTTCCACAACAACCAAATCCGTACATCCCTGATGGGCAACTTCTATGTCTACGAGTTTTTGAGGGATTATTCCATACACCGGACTTTTGGAAGCAAGCATCTCATCTGCAATAATTCCCATAAGTCCAACTTTCCCTGCACCATAGACCAGTCCTAATTCCCTTCTGACCATTTCCTTGGCCAGGGCCTTTGCCTGATCTGAATATTCTTGAAGAATTCCTGTGTTTGATCCGCAATAGACCGTGATGTTTTTTAATGGAAACATATAATAGTAAGTAATTTTAGTATTTAGAGGGCAAGAATAGCAATATCATTTCCTATCTCCCTTTTATATTTCTTATTCCGCTTGATTCATCTTTCAGTTTTGACCTGATTCATTACTGTCTTCAAATATAAACTCCTATTCTCTAAAAATTGATATCCGAAAGCCCATCAAGTCACAAAGCCTATAAGAAATTGATCGTCTCTTTAAATTAATTTAACCTCTTCAAAACTTAATAATTGGCCTGTAGCGCAAAAAATAGAACCGAATAATTTCTTTTCAATCAAAAAAGTAGGTTTAAGGGAAGATTTCTGAAAAAGCTAAAGTAATTTTACAACATGAAAATCTGCTTTGCGACAAATAATTCAAAAAAATTAAAAGAAGTTAGGGCTGCTTTGGGCGATGAGTTTGAGATAGTTTCCCTTGAGGAAATCGGCTGTAAGGAGGAATTACCTGAAACCGGTGACAAGCTAGAAGACAATGCTTTTCAAAAAGCCCGGTATGTTAAAACCCATTATGGTGTAGACTGCTTTGCAGATGATACCGGTCTGGAAGTAGAGGCTTTGAACGGTGCCCCCGGGGTTTATTCAGGCAGGTATGCCGGAGAACCTAGAAGTGATGAACGGAATGTTGATCTATTGTTAGAAAACATGCGCGGAAAGCAAGAGCGAAATGCAGCTTTCAGGACCATTATTGCTTTGATAATCGGGGAAAATGAATGGGCATTTGAAGGGAAGGCTGAAGGAGAATTACTGGACAAACGATCTGGAGAAGGAGGCTTTGGCTACGACCCTATCTTTAGGCCCTTGGGTTATAAGAAAACCTTTGCTGAGTTAAGCATGGAAGAAAAAAACACCATCAGTCACAGAGGGAGAGCAGTAATGCTACTGGCCTCTTTTTTAAAAGAGAAAGCTTAGGAGCTGCATAAAATTGAATGAAACCCTAATTAACATTTTATGACCAAGCCATTTATCATAGGAATCACCGGAGGAAGTGCTTCAGGTAAAACCCACTTTTTAGACAAGCTCTTGCATTCTTTTGAGCCGGGCCAAGTTTGCTTGATCTCACAAGACAACTATTATAAGCCCAGGCACCAGCAACCTATGGATGATCGGGGCATTCATAATTTTGACACGCCCAATTCCATTGATTTTGAGCAGTACGCAGATGATATTCGTAAAATTCAGGAGGGTCAAACCATAAACCGACAGGAATACACCTTCAACAATCCCAATAAAAAACCCAAAATGCTTACCTTTTCTCCTGCCCCAGTGGTGGTGGTTGAAGGAATTTTTGTGTTATATTATCCTGAGTTGGCGAATTTATTGGACCTAAAGGTCTATATAGATGCCAAAGACCATATCAAGCTGAAGAGGAGAATTGTGAGGGATAAAGTAGAACGAGGTTACGACCTGGACGATGTATTGTATCGCTATGAGCAACATGTGATGCCAACTTATGAAAAGTACATTGCCCCCTTTAAGCATGATGCAGACATTATTGTCCCCAATAACAGTGATTTTAAAAAGGCCCTGGAAGTAATAAAAACCTTTTTGCGTTTTAAAATAGGCGACAATCGATCCTGATTCTCTTCTTTTAATCCCCGATTTTAAGTGTCAAAGCAAAACTTAATTTCTCAAACCTCTCTCATTTAAAACATAAATGGCTGTATTCCAGTATCTTCCATATCAAAAATTAATAAGGATAGCCATACAGGAATTGAAAAAACTTTTTTATATTTGCAACCCATGAAACTGAACAGGAAAAATAAAGGATTGATGCGCCAAAGGCTGACATTACTGATCGTAATGCTTTTCTGCGTGTTTGTTTCCAGTTCAGAGATTGTTGTAAGCCTTGACAGCCAGGACAGGGCACTTGAAGTAAAATTGGACCTAAACTCTACCAATGATGAGGGTCCGGCGGAAGACAACCAAACATTTATTCATTCGAATATAGATGCAGTTGTTCCATTTGTTCTGTACGCATTTGATTTCATTTACAATTTTATTTATGAAATCATTGTAGCAGCGCTTCCTCAGACCAATTTCCTTTTGGGTACTGAACTTGAATACAATCAATTATTCAAAATACTTTTTGAACAGATTATATCTGTCAATGCCCCCTGAGTAAGCCCCTGCTCACTATTTTCATTTGCCACCATTATTGGATCAGGAATTCAAATGAAAAATTCTACAATAGAAATCAAATACAACATTAAATAGTTAATCAACAATCATGAAAAACAAAGGGATAATCGTTTTTTTTACGGTGGTCATTACAGCCCTATGTCTGTATTATCTATCATTTACATTGGTATCAAACAATGTTCATGAGAAAGCCACTACTTATGCAACTGATGCCTCAGGCAACGTCGATTTTGACAAAAGGCAAACCTACCTTGACTCTGTATGGAGAGAGCCTGTTTACAATTTTCTAGGCATACCATTTACTTATCAGGAAGTAAAGAATACGGAACTAGGCTTAGGACTGGATCTTCAAGGTGGTATGCACGTGACATTGGAGGTTTCTCCGGTAGAAATCGTAAAAGGTTTAGCAGGAGGCAGTAAGGATCAGGTTTTCAACGAAGCTGTGGCCGAAGCCAAAGAGCGCTCCAAAACGGTAAATGATAAATTTGTAAACATCTTTTATCAAGCATGGCAAGAAAAAGCAGGTGACAAAGCCTTGAACACCATTTTTGCAACTGCAGCCAATAGAGGAAGGATTTCTTTAGAAACCTCCGATGCAGAGATTTTAAATATCATAGATACTGAGGTAGAAAATGCCATCGACCGATCTTTTAACATCCTAAGAACCAGGATTGACCGGTTTGGTACTTCACAGCCAAACATCCAAAGGATTCAAAATACCGGTAGAATTCAAATTGAACTTCCAGGTGTAGACAATGCTGAAAGGGTTAGAAACCTTCTTCAAGGTGTTGCCAAATTGCAATTTTGGCAAGTAGCAGAAATTGATGAGTTTGGGGATGCTTTGCAACAAGTGAATGCATTTCTCATGGAAGAAGCCGAAAACCAAAAGGCATCCAACCCAACTGCGGAAACGACTACCTCTTCCGATACAACAGATTTGGAAAGTGACCTTGCCAAGCAATTGGCTGAAGGTGCTACAGATGCTGATTCTTTAGGAACTGAAGCTTCTCCAATTTTTGCTTTGTTGAAAGCAAATTATGGGCTTGTTTATGAATTAAGAGATACCATAGCCATCAATAGGGTTTTAAATAGGGAAGATGTAAAAGCTTTGCTACCTAGGGATGTGAAGTTTATGTGGTCTGTCAAGCCTCAGGTGCAAGACGGAATGGACTTGTTGGAACTACATGCCATCAAAGCTCCACGCGGAACAGATCAAGCACCGTTGGAAGGTGATGTAATTACAGATGCCAGACAATCATTGGATCAAACTTCAAGACCTGCTGTAAGCATGCAAATGAATGCTGAAGGTGCGAGAAGATGGAGAAAATTAACGGCTGAAAATATAGGTAAAAGAATAGCCGTTGTGCTGGATAATTATGTATATACAGCGCCTACAGTACAAGGAGAAATTCCTTCAGGACAATCTGAGATAACGGGGAACTTCACCATGGAAGAAGCCAAAGATTTGGCCAATATATTAAAATCCGGAACCTTGCCTGCTCCTACCAATATCGTGGAAGAAGCCATTGTGGGTCCTACTTTGGGTGTAGAAGCAAGAAATCAAGGCATCAACTCAATGGTTGCCGGCCTGGTATTAGTGGTATTGTTTATGATCGCTTACTACTCTAAAGGTGGTTTTGTTGCCATCGCGGCATTGTTGTTCAACATTTTCTTTATTCTTGGAATCCTTGCTCAGTTAGGCGCAGCCTTAACCCTTCCTGGTATTGCTGGTATTGTGCTTACCATTGGTATGTCCATTGATGCCAACGTGCTTATTTTCGAAAGAATTAAAGAAGAGCTAAAAAATGGGGCCGGCATATTGCAGGCAATAAGCAGTGGCTATAACAAAGCCTTCAGTGCCATTCTGGATTCAAACGTAACCACCTTCCT
>NZ_CAXBOC010000193.1:0-9169 GCF_963976465.1 uncultured Cyclobacterium sp.
TGAATGGGTCAGAGAAAATAAAAAGTAATCTGATTTTACTCAATCCTTTAAAACTATAGGTTATTTTTGATTACAATTACATTTTAGCAGGATACCATGATCAAATCAGATTTTTTAAAATTGGCGTAATTTTATGATTATTCTAATGATTACGGATATCATGGTGTGGTTAGCAACTTCACCCCACTATCTTTAAGCACTTGGAATAGAAAAAAGCTCGTAATCATAAATAATTCACTTCAAAAAGTCCTTATTCATGTATAAACAGCTGCTCATCCCACCACCTGGAAAGTGAGGAAATAAGTCAATTCCTGATCTCTTATTTGATAGGCCCATACCTACAAAAAAACAGATGGTCATTGAATTGCAATTTGCTTTAAGGCAATTATAAATGAATCCTGAGAGGGAATTGTAGTCCTTACGGATATAAAGGTGTAGTTGCAAACTACACCTAGCGAAATTTTTTGAGTTCATTTTTTATTGACCAAATAAATAAGTGTAAATTAAAGCCGTACAATTTCAGTTTTACTTTAAATTAACAATTGGTACAGCCCTAAAATAATTAAATATGGATTTTAAATTACTTATTTATTGTGCACTGAGTATTTTTTTATTTCAATCATGTCAATCTACACCAAAATCTGAAAGTCAGAAAGTGGAGAATAAAACTGCGGTCAGTCCGGAGCAGATGGATAAATTGGGGATTACCAATGCGGAACATTTGAGTGCCGCCTCCAAGCGGGCACTGAACTGGCCGGATATTGGGAATGAATGGTTTATAGAATTCTCAAAATTACAGCCCTTAAAAGAGGATTTGGCTTATGAAGAAGGAGTGGTTCGTAGAGACCCAAGTGCCATGATTTTTGAAAATGGAAAATACTATGTTTGGTATTCCAAAAGTACCGGACCAACGGATGGATTTGCCGGGGACATCGAAAATGACAAAGTTTTTCCATGGGATAGATGCGATATCTGGTACGCGACTTCAGATGATGGTTGGACTTGGAAGGAAGAAGGAATGGCAGTAGGCAGAGGTGAAAAAGGTGCCTATGATGACCGTTCGGTATTCACCGTTGAGATCATGAAGCATGAAGATAGGTATTACCTGACTTACCAAACTGTTAAATCCCCCTATAATGTGCGGGTGAAAAACCAAATTGGACTAGCCTGGTCTGATTCACTTGATGGTCCTTGGACCAAAAGTGAAGAACCTATCTTGAGTCCTGCAGACAATGGCGTTTGGAAAGGAGAAGAACAGGATAGGTTTGCTGTAGAGAAGAAAGGAGATTTTGACAGTCATAAGGTTCACGATCCATGTATTCTTCCCTATAAAGGCAAGTTTTACCTTTATTACAAAGGAGAACAAATGGGTGAGGAGATTACTTTTGGGGGACGACAAATTCGACAGGGAGTAGCAATTGCAGACCATCCCAAGGGACCTTATATTAAATCTCCTTACAACCCAATTAGCAATAGTGGACATGAGATATGTGTTTGGCCGTACAATGGAAGAATAGCTTCTTTAATCACCACAGATGGCCCGGAGAAGAACACCATTCAATGGGCACCTGATGGCATCAACTATGAAATTATGTCTTCCATCAAAGGAGCACCTCATGCCATTGGCTTGAATCGCAGTGTGGATACAGAAAAGGAACCTACTGAAATTCTTCGATGGGGACTGTCACATATTTACAATAACTCCGATTATCAAAGTATCATGCGTTTTTCTTCAGCCAGAAGAACCTCACATAAAGCCAAGGGGGAATAAACACCCTTAGAGGTACTGGATTTTACAGTTATTAATCAAGATTATTTATTTAGACTGCTATCTTTACCACTAGATTTATCCCTACTATTATCCCAAACTAACTAACCATGTCAATTTCTTCAAAAAGTGCTGTAGCCAAAGGAGATGGAACTTTTATTATTACTCAGGTCAACCTATCGGACCCTCAAGAAGACGAAGTCTTAATTAAAATGAAGGCAGCAGGACTTTGCCATACGGATTACGATTCACTCAATTGGGGAAAGCCGCTTGTGATGGGCCATGAAGGGGCAGGGATCGTAGAAAAAATAGGATCGGCTGTGGAAGAGTTCAAAGTAGGGGATCAGGTGATTCTGAATTGGGCCACCCCATGCATGCATTGTTTTCAGTGTCAGGAAGGAAACCAACACATATGTGAGAACAATTCACCGGTTGTAGCCGGAGCAAATGGACATACCCCCGGCCATGCCAAGCTTGAGAGTAGCCAATGGAATGGAAAAAGCATTGAGCGCTCATTTAATCTTGGGACACTAAGTGAGTATGCGCTTGTAAAAGAGGCGGCAGTAGTGAAAGTGGATGAGCCTGAACTTAATTTTTCGGCTGCAAGCATAGTGAGTTGCGGGGTGATGACAGGTTTTGGCTCTGTTGTCAATGCGGCAAAGCTAGAAGCAGGATGTTCAGCGGTGGTCTTAGGTTGCGGAGGCAAGAAAATTCGGTGCAACTGATACAATTTTAGCAGACAAGGAGGATATTGGATTATTGGAGGCAGCTAAAGAAGTTAAGGAATTATTGGGAGGTCGAGGTGCAGATTATGCTTTTGAGTGTACGGCCATTCCTGACTTGGGTGCCGCACCTTTGGCCATGGTTAGGAATGCCGGTACTGCGGTACAGGTGAGTGGAATTGAGGAAGAAATAAGCATTGACATGAGGCTATTTGAATGGGACAAAGTCTATATTAATCCTCTTTACAAGAAGGGTGATTTGATGTTGGATCAAATGATCACCCGGGAATATGAGTTGGAGAATTTACAACAAGCATTTGATGACATGCTTGCAGGGAAAAACGCAAAAGGAGTAATTGTTTTTAATTAATTTAGTCTATTCTATGAGTAGTTTCAGAACCAGTGAATTGTCAGACAAAGCTTTTGAGAAAGATGGTTTGCGCTTCCTCACTGTCAAAACACCAAACCTGAAAGGTAGGGGAGACATTTGTTTGTTTATACCTGATGGAATGGAGGTACTTGCCGATCTGCCCATTTATATTTTGCTCCACGGTGTTTATGGGAGTTCTTGGGTGTGGGCAATGAAGGGCGGCGCTCATCATACAGCCAAGAGGTTGATGGATTCCGGTGAAATTAAACCTGCTATTCTGGCCATGCCTTCAGATGGGCTCTGGGGAGATGGATCAGGTTATCTAGGGCATAAGGACAAGGATTTTGAGCAGTGGGTCGTATCAGATGTGCCACAAGCTGTTTATAAGAATATAAGTGCTTCAAGCGAAAACTCTCCTCTAGGAATAGCTGGTTTGTCTATGGGAGGGTATGGTGCTTTAAGGTTGGGTTCCAAATTCCCGGAAGTTTTCAAGGCCATTTCTGCACACAGTGCCATCACAAAGTTTTCTGAGATGGAAGCTTTTGTAGAAGAGCCTTTGGATGCTTACGATTTAATGAATGAAGACAATGATGTAATCGATTCAATTAGAAAAAATCCCAAATCTATTCCCGCTTTACGCTTTGACTGTGGTAAAGGAGACAATCTTATTGAAGGCAATCGCTTATTACATGCTCAATTACTGGAATTGGGTGTACCTCATGTTTATGAGGAATTTGAAGGGGCACATGAATGGCCCTATTGGCAGAGGCACTTGGAAAGCACCTTAAAGTTTTTTGATCAAAACTGTGTTAATAAATTATAGCATTAAAAGGCTATAAGCTTAATGGTTAATCTTTTCCTGTTTATCAACTAGTGTATAGGGTTGGATTAATAGATTCACTGACAAACCCAGAAGAGCTGATAATTTTCTAACCATTTCTACCTTCATAGGTCTTTTTCTATTGAGCACAAGACTAACCGTGGTTTTGCTTCCAATAGCTGGGATTAAGTCTTTGTCTTTTAGGCCTTTTCTTTCCATTGTGTCTTTAATGGCATCAATTGGGTCAGGAAGTGAAATAGGGTAATGTTCCTTTTCATACTTTTCTATTAGTGTCACTAATAATTCCGCTTCCATTCCTTCTGCACTATCGGGGTTAGCATCGAAAATTGTAGAAAGTCTTTCTAAAGCAATTTCATATTCTTGTTCCGTAGTGATTGTTTTTTCCCACTTCATAATTACTATTTGTCAATATTAATATTGTTCAACAATATTTGCATCAATTTTGTCGTATTCAGCATGTGTTCCAATAAACCTGATAAATATCCACTGCTTTTGATAAGAAATCTGTGCAATAATTCTATATCTGTTTTTTGAAATTTTAAACACTATTCGCTTATTTTTCAAAGTTTTAGCTTTTGAAAAATCATTAATCACATCCGATGGTTTTTGCCAGTTTGCACTTTTTGCAATTGAAACCCAAGTTTCTATACTTGTTTTAGCATCCGGATACTTTTCGTAAAATGCAATCAGATTTTTGATTGAAACGATATTTTTCAATACAGCTAACTTTACAACGATGGAAGGTAGGAAAAAGTTTTCAAATTGAAAACAAAAGTACGAAAATAATTTATTGAGGTTAAAACTCTTTCTTAAAATTACTGATTATTGATTGAATAACAAAGTATTTAATCAAAGTAAAATCGATATATTCAATACAACCATAATGTTTTAATTGTATTTGCTTCAGTTTAATGTTTCGAAGTAATAATTTACCCTTAATAATTTCTTTAAAGGCAATGGAGGTCTTGATTTTAGTTCAAATAAATTAAATCGTATTTAATATTTTTTATCTTGTGCATAAAAAACCTAGACCTAAAAACTACATAAACTGGATAGTATAGAATAAAAACCAGTTTGGCATGGGATTCAGTACCTAACATCACCTTATTGGGGCTTCTAAACTTGGCTGCTCACAGCAAAACGAAATGAGCTGAGTTCGACTAAATTTGATGAATAGGGCCATTTTTTGCTCTGAGATGCCCGCCAACGTTTCCGGCCATTACCGCCTTCACTTCGGACAATATTGACAAGGCTATTTCTTCAGGACTCTCCGCACCTATATCCAGCCCCATCGGGCCAAAAATTAAGTTTTCTTCCTTTTCCTGAAGGACAATACCGTGATTAGCCAGTTGTTCCATTAATTTGAGTAGTTTTTTTTTGGGGCCAAGTACGCCTATATAGGGGCATTTGTAAGGGTACAGCCCTTTTAAAATTTCCAGGTCATAATTGAAATTATGACTCATAAGTACCACAGCTGTTTTCCGGTCCACTTTTAATTGGGCTGCCACCTCATTTGCCTTTCCCCTTAATAGCGAAATGGCCTCAGGAAAGCGCGTAGGAGTAACCAAATCACTTCTCCCATCTGCAATGACAATATCCCAACCCATGGCTTTGGCCAATTTAACAAGGGGCAATACATCATTCCCTGCACCAATGATGTTCAATCGGATGGAAGGTTGCATATTTTCCACAAATGCAGTGAAATTTGATTGTTCAATGGATTGAATTAGGGTTTTATTGTGAGTAAAAACAGTTGAACATGCCTCTAAAATGGAATTTTGGACCTCGGTTTTTATTTGTTTAAACGCTTGACTGGAAATGGTTTCTTTTTCTTGAAAGAGGAGCAGGGTACCGGGTTGGCTAGCCCTATTATTTTTTAAATCAAATAGGGTAACCAGCACTTTAGGTGCTCGGTTTGTTGTGCAGGCTTTGAGCAATTGGATTGGATTATTTTCCTTGTTTTCCACGATTGGTTCAATCAATATATGGATAATTCCATTGCAGCCCAGACCTACTCCAAATTTAGCATCATCATCATCTGTGGTGTCATAGGTGACCAGCATTGATTGCTGCTTAAAAATTACCATTTGTGCTTTCTTGAGCGCGTCTCCTTCCAAACAACCGCCTGATATTGCTCCTGTTAAGGCCCCGTTTTCCGTAATAAGCATTCTGGCTCCCGGTTGACGGTAAGAAGATCCTTCCACTTTTACAACGGTCGCAAGTGCAGTTTTTTCATTGTGCTGTACTGCCAAATTATATGCTTTGATGATTTCTTTTATTTCCTTCATGTCCCTACAAATCTGTTTGGTGAAAGTAAGTGATGGGAAATAGTTGGCCCTTTTTAAAAGTGTCTTTTTCCGGTGGCAGGCTTAGAAAGCCATCTGCCAAGGCCAAGTGGACAAGGTCTCCTGAACCTGAATTGATTACAGGCTCAGCAAGAATTTTTCCATCTTCAAAACTACTTTTAATAAGCAGATGGTTGGTTAAGGGTTTTTTAAATGTAACCTCTTTATTAAGGTAGGCATAATTACTTTTTGGAGAAGTTCCCAAGTAATGATTGAACCAGCATTTAAAATATAGATGAAAACAAACCAGCGTGGAGCTGGGATTGCCGGGAAAGCCAAAAATACTTTTCTCGGCTTTGGTGCCAAATAAAAATGGTTTTCCGGGCTTTTGCTTTACGCCATGAATGTGTATTTGAATACCTAATTCCTCAAAAACATCCGGTAGAAAATCATATTTTCCCTTGGAAACAGCTCCTGAAAACAGAAGTAGGTCATATTCTTCCAGCAGTTTCCCTATGGAAGCATTAAGCTCTTCCTTATTATCAGGCAGGTGAGTAGTATGTGCTTCAATATTCAAGTCTTTGAGTGCAGCTTGAAGCATATACACATTTGAACGCCTAATTTGATGGAGAAGGGGGGTGTTTTGGATAGGTACCAGTTCATCTCCTGTAGAACAGATCATAACTTTTGGAAGTTGCACCACTTCTACTTCAGTGTGACCGGTTGTGGCCAGAACTCCTTTTACACCAGGGTGAATCCAAGTGCCTGAAGGAAGCAATTGTTCACCCTTTTTCGCATCAATTCCTTTTTTATGTGTGTTTTGAAAAGCTTTGTGATCCGTAGAAATTAATCGAGCCACACCATTCTTGATAATCAATTTTTCATAGGGAATGACACAGTCTGTATGCGCAGGTAAAACTGCACCTGTCATGACTTCCAGGCAATTTTCAGGATTATTCAAACTTTTTTGTTCTTGCCCTGCAGCCTGTATATCTTCGATTACAAATTGTTGGCGTATTTGAAGTTGATCACTTTGAATGGCAATCCCGTCCATGGCCACACGGTCGAATGGTGGAGCATCACGATCTGCATGTATATTTTCTGCAAGCATTCGATTCAAACAATTTTCAAAAGAAACCCTTTCTGTGGGGCCTTTTTTAGAAAATTTTAGCAATATTTCTTGGGCTTCACTTACGCTTATCATCGGGTAAATTGTCTGGGTTTGAAGAAAAAACTATCCTCCTAAAAATGACATGGAATTTTTAGCTTGGTCTGAAACTTGATTTTCCGCCTCGAAACCGTCTTTTGCCTTATTTGCAACTGCTTCTAGAATCGCTGTTTTGAGTTGGTCCTCCCCACAGCCACTTCGCAATATATCTCTCAAATTGGTTACAGGTGGACCATAAAGACATGTTCTTAGTTCTCCGGTGGCAGAAAGCCTAATTCTATTGCATGTGCCACAAAAAGTTCTGCTAAAAGCCGGAATTATTCCAAAAGAGCCTTTAAATCCGGGTATTTGGTAATTAACAGAGGTACTATTGGACCCATCAGTTATTTTTTGAATGCCGGGAAAATGGGCTTCAATATAAGTGTAAAGGGCTTTGTAATTCCACTCAGGGATATCAAATTTATCTGTACCGTTGAAAGGCATTTCTTCCAAAAACCTGACCGATAAAGCATGATCCTTCGTTAGGTTAATAAAAGGAACAATGTCCTCAATGTTCTTTTTTCCATCAATTACACAATTGAGCTTGACATTAAAATCTTGGGAAAGTAAGGTTAAAATACAATTCATGACATCCTGAAACTTATCCCTTCTTGTAATTTCAAAAAAGCGTTTCGGGTCCAAAGAGTCCAAAGAAATGTTTACCTTTTTTACCCCGAACTTGGCCAATTGATTGATTTGAGCCTTGCTAATGGAACCATTACTTGTGAGGGTTATTTCTTTAAGTCCTTGATTTTTTGAGAGCAATTCTATAAAGTCTAAAATGCCTTTTCTTACAAAGGGTTCTCCACCCGTAATTCTGATTTTCTTGACTCCAAGATCAACAAATAGGCCTGTAAGATAATCTAGTTCTTCATAGCTTAGTAGGTCATTTCGCTGAACAAAATTCATTCCTTCCTCCGGCATACAATAATAGCACCTGAAATTACAGCGATCAGTCACTGATAATCTCAAATAATCTAATGCTCTACCGTATTTGTCGATTAGCTTTTGCTCCATATTAATTTGATGGGTAATTGGTTGACACCTCTTGGGCTAAGGGTGTGCATTTACCCATACTGTTTGATCTGTGAAATATTCCTTTTTCCAAATTGGAACAGTCATTTTAAGTTCATCAATTAGGAACCTGCAAGACTCAAAAGCATCCTGCCGGTGTGCAGAAGAGGTTCCAATAACCACTACAGGCTCACCTATCTGCTTTTCTCCCAAAGCATGAATAATTAACACTTTTTTTAGTGGCCATTTTTCGATTGCCTTTTGTGCCAATTTTTCCATTTCTGAAATGGCCATCGGTTCATAGGCCTCAAATTCTAGTCTTACAACATCTTTTCCCAAAGCATGGTTTCTTACACTGCCAATAAATAGGTCCATGCCTCCGGCTTCTGGATCTTGTAAGTAGGAATAGGCATCATCCAAGACAATATTATCCACCAATTTAATGTGTATCATATCATCCGCCACTTACAGGTGGTATTAATGCTATTTCTTTCGCTTGCCCAATGGGTTGATCGTCCTCTGCATATTCCAAGTCAACCGCTATGCCAATACTGCTAAGATTTCCCATTCTTGGATATTGGTGCAAGATCCATTTTTTCAAATCCATAACGGTTTGTAGGGAAGGATCATTGGGCAAGGTCAATTCTCTTTGACCAACAATGTCCTTAGAAATTCCAAACAATTGAATTTTCATACCTTCAGTAATTTTCTTTAATCTAATGATAAAGCTAAACATAAGCATTCGATTAAACATAAAAATTGAGAATATTCTTAGGAAAATAACTTTTCTGAGCCATTCATTCCGGTAAGGTTTTATTAAAGACTTCCCTAGGGATATTATTTCTCTCTATATTTTTATTAATGGTTCTATTCAAATTAGGGTTTATTCCTCTATGTAAGTTGAAAAGAACTAGGGTAATCAAAGTAAATTAAGGAACCAGATGCCACATTAAATCAAGGTG
>NZ_CAXBOC010000194.1:0-9136 GCF_963976465.1 uncultured Cyclobacterium sp.
CCTTCAAACTGGATCCGGGAACCGGATGGGATGTTCCTCCGGGGATGCTACATGCTCCTGGCAGTATGTGTACTTATGAGCCACAGAAGGCTTCCGATGTTTTTGCCATGTACCAGTCATTGGTGAATGAAGCCATCATTCCTGAAGAATTGCTGTGGAAAGGAACGCCAAAAGACAGGATAGGTGATTATGACCAATTGATGGAAGTGATTGACTGGGAATTAAACGTGGATCCAAATATCTTGGAAACTCGTTTTATGGCTCCAGTGCCTGTCAAAGACAGCGAAGAAATGGAAGCAGAAGGTTATATAGAAAATTGGATATGCTACAGATCTGATGCTTTCAGTGCCAAGGAACTGACTGTTCTTCCCGGCCAAACAGTAGTAATAAAAGACAGTGCTGCCTATGGGATGATCATGATGCAAGGTCATGGGACCATGGGAGTTTGGGATATAGAAACACCTTCTTTGATTCGTTATGGTCAACTGACACATGATGAATATTTTGTGACTGAAAAAGCAGCTCAGGAAGGAGTGAAAATCACCAACCTTTCCAAAACTGATCCCATTGTGATGCTGAAACACTTTGGTCCAGAAAATCCAGATTTGAACATTTAGAAGCTTAAAGGATAACTATTGGAAGCCTTATTTGGATGGGATTCCAATAGTTATTTATTAAATTGATGAAAAATTTTAAACAGCGAATTCGAAGGTGAATATTCATCTAAAAATGGCTGTTTAATAGTATGATTTAAATTAATTATTCATTGCTAACCATATTAAATTATGTCCCAAAATAATTTCCCTAAATTACATAATGCAACATGGCCTGGAATAGTTGGAAAAGGTCCTGATTCCGAGCCTATCATTTCATTTGATGAGATGTTACAAAATACTGCCAATGCTGAAGTAGATGGCGTTAAATTTGACGGTGTGGACATCGGACTATTTGATCCCCATATTGATTTAGAAATGGATGATGACGGGGTAAAAAAATTAGCAGATAAAGTTTCCGCTCTTGATCTAAATATTGGAAGTGTGGTGGCTCCCATCTGGGGAGGACCAATTCTTGGTTCGAAGGAAGACAGAGCAACCTACCTGGATTTATTGGAAAAATCCTGCAAGCTGGCAAAAAAATTAAGAGACATAGGGGTTAGACCTTATGGAATTGTTAGAATAGATACCGCTAGTAGCCCTGAATTGTGGGCAAAAGATCCTAAAGGAAGCCAAAAAATTATTGTAGATACCCTCAAGGAAGCCGCTAAAATTGCTGAAAATTACGGAGAAAAACTTGCTGCCGAAGGTGAGATCTGCTGGGGAGGAATGCACAGTTGGAAAATAATGCTTGAAACGCTTGAATCTGTAAATAGCCCTTATTTAGGATTCCAGGCAGATATGGCCCATACTTTATTGTACACCCTGGGTTATAATTATCCTGAACATAGATTACTTCCTGAAGGGTATGACTGGAAAGACAAATCTGTGTGGAAGGCTGCTTTAAAAGAAATGACAGACGCATTAAGGCCTTGGACCATTGATTTCCATGTAGCTCAAAATGATGCCACTGTCTTTGGTTCCGGATCACATGACAAAACAGGTAGACATTGCCTGGCGAATGACCCCAACGGAAAACTGGATATCGCCGAAGATGCAGGTTACTGGCTTCGGGATGAAAATGGAGAATTGACCAAAGCTTTTCAGCACATGTGCTGGGACGGATGTATGTTCCCTAATGAAGTGATGAAAAAGGAAGACACCTGGAACAATATCCTGGCAGCCTTGATTTCGGTAAGAGAAAAACATGGTTGGAAAGCATAGTATCAAGCTTACTTTCGCCAACAATTGATTAGCAACCAAAATAATAAAAAATGTCAGAGAAAAAGAAAATAAGAATAGGATTGATAGGTACGGGCCTTATGGGCAGAATCCATACCAACGGGTACAAAAGATTGGGAGACTTTTTTCCTGAATATGAGTACCGTCCGGTCTTGCAAGCCGCATGTTCCAGAAGGGAAGATAAAATCAAAGAATTTGCAGAACAGTGGGGCTATGCCTCCTATGAAACAGATTGGAGAAAAATAATTGAAAGAGACGATATCGATGCTGTTGATATCTGTACACCTAACAACACCCATGCAGAAATTGCTATCGCAGCTGCAAAAGCAGGGAAAATGATTCTCTGTGAAAAACCGCTTTCCAGAACCTTGGAAGAAGCAGAAGAAATGGTGAAGGTTGTGGAAGATGCAGGAGTGAAAAATACTGTATGGTACAATTACAGAAGAGTACCGGCCGTTACTTTGGCCAAGCAAATTGTTGACTCAGGTAAATTGGGGAAAATCTTTCATTACCGTGCCAACTTCCTTCAAGATTGGACCATAAGCCCTGAGTTGCCACAAGGCGGAGATGCCTTATGGAGACTGGATGCTGCCACAGCCGGTTCAGGTGTGACAGGTGATCTTTTGGCGCACTGTATTGATACTGCCATGTGGTTAAATGGTGGCATCAAAGATGTCTCTGCCATGACGGAAACCTTTATCAAGGAAAGGGTACACCAAGGAAGTGGTGAAAAACAAAAAGTAGAAATAGATGATGCTTGTGCATTCCATTGCCATTTTGACAATGGTTCATTGGGTCTATTTGAAGCAACTCGTTATGCTAGAGGTCATAAAGCCCTCTATACCTTTGAAATCAATGGAGAACATGCCTCCATTAGATGGGATTTACATGACCTCAACAGGTTGGAATACTTTGACCATAATGATGAGCCAGAAGTAAGAGGATGGCGTTCTGTACATGTTACGGAAGGTGATCAACCATATATGGATCGTTGGTGGATTCCAGGAACAAGCATTGGCTATGAGCATTCATTTATCCACCAAGTTGCTGACTTCTTCAAAAGCTTGGAAGGAAATGAACCATGCCACCCAACCTTCAGAGATGCCTATGAAACACAGAAGGTTTGTGAAGCTGTCTTGGACTCAGCTAAATCCAGAAGCTGGAAAGATACAGGTGTTGATTGGCAAGAATAATTCCAAAAAGTTCATTTAATACCTAGGTACAAGCCAAGCATTTCAGTTTTGAAATGGCTTGGCTTTTTTTCTGAGGGCAAGCATGAGTTAATCATAAGGGTGTAGTTAATCGATGGAACTGACTCTAGTTTTTTGGTCTTTACCCTGCGAGTTTTAGCTCCATAGGCAAGCAAGCCCTAATGGGAAAGCCGGCTTTAATCAATTTTTTATTTATTAAGGAAATAAACAGCTGATAGATTTATGATTGTTCTCATGTTCAAAAAACAGCAAGGGAATAAATGTTATATTTGTAATTAACAAAAAGTTAAAAAAGCATGAATAGTATTTCATCCACCATAGGATTTTTAAAGCAAAGTCTTGCAGCTGCTGCTAGTGCCGAAAGCATGGATTGGTTGGAACTTCAGGTAGCTAAGATTAAAGCAGACAAGGGGTCCATGAAGCTGTTTTTATCTTTTAGCCAGGCTTCCCGTCATTTTTCCAAGCATCCAATGGATTTGCCTATTGAAACCTTACAGAAGGCAGAAGCAATAAGAAATGGTTTCTCGTTGAATAATTGGACCGGTTTGCAGACGGCCAGGGTGATATTGGTATTGGAGGCCTTTTCGGAAGACCATGAAAAATGGTTTGAAGATATGGAGAAACTTTTTGAATCTGCAGATATTCATGAGCAAGAAGCGCTTTATGCCGCCTTGCCAATCTACCCTATTCAAGAAAAATTCACCAAGCGTGCAGCTGAGGGCTTGAGAAGCAATATGACTTCCGTTTTTGATGCCATTGCCTTAAACAATCCATATCCTGCAGACTATTTTAGTGAGCAGGCATGGAATCAGATGGTTTTGAAAGCCATTTTTATGCAACGGCCCCTTTACCGGATTGTGGGGATTGAGCAACGGCAGAATGTTAATTTGGCAACCACCCTGGTTGATTATATTCATGAACGTTGGTCTGCCGGTAGAAATGTAATTCCGGAATTGTGGCGCTTTTTAAGTCCATTTGTTGATGAAGAAATTGTTGGCCTTTTGGAAAAGGTTGGGAAAAAGGGGGACGAGCTGGAGAAATATGCAGCAGCCCTGGCCTGCCATGAAAGTGACAACCTAGCTGCCAAAGAACTATTGACCAAGCAGCCGCAAATAAAAGAAAAGATTGAAAATGGAGTAATCAATTGGGAGAAAATAGGTAAAGATTCTGGAGCCCTAAACTAAATAAGTGGTAAAGTTTGCCGTTTTCATTTGATATTTTCCGTTCATTTGTAATCGTTATGATTTGCATTTAATTTAACATAGGTTAGCATATAAATTTGAGCGTTATGATGTACATAGATCCACACATACATGTTACTTCCAGAACTACGGATGATTACGAAGCCATGCAAAAAGCGGGCATTGTTGCCATAATTGAGCCGGCGTTTTGGCTGGGACAAGCAAGAACCAAAGTAGGAAGTTTTCAGGATTATTTTAGCAGTCTGGTTGGTTGGGAACGTTTCAGGGCCAAGCAATTTGGGATTCTGCATTATTGCACCATCGGTCTCAATTCTCGTGAAGCCAATAATGTAGCTTTGGCCGAAGAGGTGATGGAGTTGCTGCCACTATATGTAAGCAAAGAAGGAGTAGTGGCCATTGGTGAGATTGGATATGATGACCAAACAGAGGCGGAGGATAGGTTTTATCGCTTGCAACTTGAGTTGGCAAAGGAAGTAGACTTGCCTGTTATGATTCACACTCCACACAGAGACAAAAAGAAGGGAACCATAAGAAGTATGGATGTGAGTGAAGAGCATGGCCTTGCTCCGAATATGGTCATTGTGGATCATAACAATGAAGAAACTGTAAAAGATGTCCTTGATAGAGGTTATTGGGCGGCATTCACCATTTATCCCCATACCAAAATGGGTAGTGAGCGAATGGTAGAAATTGTCCGTCAATATGGCCCCGAGCGAATTATTGTAGACAGTGCTGCCGATTGGGGGATAAGTGATCCTTTGGCCGTACCTAAAACAGCTGCTCTGATGCGTGAAAAAGGCATTCCGGAAGAGCATATTAAAATGACCTGCTATGGAAATGCCTTGAAAGCTTATGGCCAAAGTGGGCAGATGGAGGAAAAAGACTGGTTAGAAAAAGAGCCTATCGACCAAACAAAAAAAATGGGTGGCAACACTGTGCTTAGAGGGGGACAAAACCCACGAGTAGACAGTGATTCCTCCAATATTATAGAGAATTAAATTTACTGATGTCATCTATTATAGCACACATTAAGCTCACCCGACCGGCAAATATTGTTACCGCAATTGCAGATATATTGGCTGGGGCAGCCATTTCCGGAGCAGTTTATCTCTTGATACAGGGTATGGATCAGGATGTTATCAAGTCCATTGCTTGGCTGATATTGTCCACCATAGGCTTATACGGAGGAGGGGTTGCGTTTAATGATGTCTTTGATGCAGAACTGGACAGTGTCGAAAGACCTGAACGCCCAATTCCAAGTGGGCAAGCCTCGGTCAAAAGTGCAGGTATAATGGCTTTTTTATTGCTTTTGGTTGGCGTATTGGCCGCATGGCAAGTAAGTGCTTTTTCTGCAGGCATTGCTTTAAGTGTGGCTTTACTCGCCGTACTTTATGATGCCTGGGGAAAACATCAAAATATATTTGGCCCCATCAATATGGGCCTTTGCAGGGCAGGGAATTTGCTGTTGGGCATGAGTCTAATAGACGGGGCAGTGCAAAACTATTGGTACATTGGCCTAATCCCTCTGCTTTATGTGGCTGCCATTACAATGGTAAGTCGTGGAGAAGTTCATGGTCAGAATATCATGGCCCTAAAATCAGGTTTGGCGATTTATGCGGTCATTGTTGGATTTATTTTCCTATTGGCCTATACCAATATTGAGAATTGGTGGGAAAGCTTGCCTTTCTTGGCTTTGCTAAGTTACTTTATTTTCCCCCCACTCGTTAAAGCTTTGAAGTACAAAGAGCCCTCGTTAATTGGTAAATCGGTTAAAGCTGCAGTGTTGGCTTTGATCATTGTGAATGCCGCCATTGCTGTTTCCTTTGCAGGCTGGATAGTCGGTTTGGTGATTTTACTTTTATTACCTTTATCTTTGCAGCTGGCAAAAGGTTTTGCAGTCACCTAGTGAACCAAAAGGAGCTTAATTTACTTATTTATAAAGAGCAAGAAGTTCTTAGGGACAATCATATTTAAAATGAAAAAAGTGACACATCAATCTATAGAACAAGTTTTTAGTGTTCCTTACAATTACCAAGTCTTTTTTACAAAAGCATTGTTTTCAATTGATAACAATCTTTTTGCTGACTTGGTAAGTGGACAGAAAATCCCTAAGGTTTATTTTGTGTTGGATGAAGGGGTAGTACTTACCAACCCTAACCTTATCCCTTCTATTCAGCAATATTCGGAGAAAAACAGCGATGTCTTTACGCTTTGTGCAGCTCCTCTAGTGATCCCCGGGGGAGAGCAGGTAAAGAACGACCAAAACTACTTTCAGCAGGTGCTTAAGGCCACAGATGAGTACGGAATAGACAGACATTCTTATATTGTTGGTCTAGGTGGAGGAGCGCTACTGGATATGGTGGGCTTTGCCGCCACTATTGCGCACAGGGGGATCAGGCATATTCGTATTCCAACCACTGTTCTTTCTCAAAACGATTCCGGTGTAGGAGTGAAAAATGGCATCAACGCCTTTGGTAAAAAGAATTATTTGGGAGCTTTTTGTCCGCCCTATGCGGTGATTAACGACAGTGATTTTTTACAGACTCTGGAGCAAAGAGACTGGAGATCAGGAATATCTGAGGCCTTAAAGGTTGCCTTGATCAAAGACGCTTCTTTTTTCTTGTGGATTGAGGAAAAGGCTGAGGAACTTCTGGATAGAGACAGTCCTGCCATGCAAGAATTAATCTACCGTTGTGCGCAAATGCATTTGGATCACATTGCCTCGGGAGATCCTTTTGAAAGCGGATCCTCAAGACCATTGGACTTTGGACATTGGGCGGCACACAAGTTAGAGCACCTGACAGATTATAAGGTGAGACATGGTGAGGCAGTTGCCATCGGTATTGCCTTGGATACCACCTACTCATTTCTTGCCGGAAAGCTTTCTGAAAATGAATTAAACCGAGTCTTGAATGTTATTGCCCACCTTGGCTTTGATCTATACCAACCTGAACTTTCGGGTGAGGTTTTGTTGAAAGGCCTGGAAGAGTTTAGGGAACATCTGGGTGGAGAGCTTACCATTATGCTTTTAGACAAGATTGGCCATGGAGTGGAAGTACATGAAATGGACAATGATCTGATCATAAATGCCATTGGTAAACTCAAAGACTTACAACTAGAATCTCCGAAGGCCTGAACAATATCTTTGAATAAATAAATATAGTGTAACCTATTCTATGCAAGTATCCGATTTCCATTTGACCTATTGTACCAATATTCATCCCGGGGAAAGTTGGGAGGCTACCTTTAAAAACTTAAAAGAATACATTCCCAAAATTAAGGGAGAATTGTCAGTGGAAAAGCCTTTTGCCATAGGTTTAAGGCTCTCTGATGAGGCAAGTCGGGAATTGATAAAGCCTGAACAATTGGACCTATTCAAATCTTGGCTCAGTGCTAATAATTGTTATGTTTTTACTTTCAATGGATTTCCCTTTGGCGGATTTCACAGGCAGGTGGTGAAAGACGAGGTGCATCTTCCGGATTGGAGTACTGAGGAAAGGAAGGCCTATACCTTAAGGCTCTTTACCATACTGGCGCAAATAATGCCTGCTGATATGGATGCGGGTATTTCCACTTCCCCCCTGAGTTATAAGTATTGGCACAAATCCTCAGCGGCTTTGGACCAGCTCATGGCGCAGTCTTGTGCGAATATCGTAGAGGTGGTGGAATACCTTTATCAATTGAAACTGGAAAAAAATATAGACCTTCATCTGGATATAGAACCCGAACCGGATGGCGTGATTGAAGAGTCTAAAGGTTTGATACATTTTTTCAAGGACTGGCTTATTCCAAAGGGAGGGCCTATCTTGTCTAAGAAATTTGGGCTTTCAGCCGAGGAAGCAGAAGCAGCCATTAAAGACCATGTTCAGGTTTGCTATGATGTATGTCACTTTGCAGTAGGCTACGAAGACCATGAAGAAGTACTGGATGCTTTTGAAAAGGAAGGTATTAAGATTGGTAAGTTTCAGTTGAGCGCTGCTCTGAAAGCCAATATCCCCACTGAAATCAACCAAAGACGGGCAGTAGAAAAAGCCCTTTTGCCTTTTGTGGAATCCACTTACCTGCATCAGGTAATAGGTAGAATGGAAGACAGTACCTTACATGCTTATCCGGATCTTCCGGATGCACTTATGGATTTGGCCACTACCAAAGAGCTAGAATGGCGAATCCATTTTCATGTACCATTATTTCTATCAACCTATGGGGATGTGCATTCTACTCAAGAAGATATTTTAAGCGTATTGAAATTAAATGGTGAAAGGAAACTTACCAGTCACCTAGAAGTGGAAACCTATACATGGGAAGTTTTGCCGGAAGACATCCATTTGTCATTGGATCAGTCCATTGCCAGGGAATTAAACTGGGTAAAAAATAACATCAAATGAAAAAGACAGTTGTTCTGAATGTAGTTGCCCTTTCTCAAAGGCTGATAGGAGAACATACTCCATTTTTAAAGCAATGGACTGATAAAAAGCAGAAAGCAGCGATAAAACCTGTATTGCCGGCAGTTACCTGTTCCTCTCAATCTGCCTACTTGACGGGTAAGTGGCCAAAGGACAACGGAATAGTAGGCAATGGTTGGTATTTTAAAGATGAGTGTGAAATAAAATTTTGGCGACAATCCAATCATTTGGTACAATCTCCTAAAGTCTGGGATGCATTGAAAGCAGAAAATCCCGATTTCACATGTGCCAATATGTTTTGGTGGTACAATATGTATTCCTCTGTTGACTATGCTGTAACACCAAGGCCCTTGTACCCTTCAGATGGAAGAAAATTACCGGATATTCATAGCCAACCAATGGCCTTAAGGGATCGCCTGCAGAAAGAACTGGGCCAGTTTCCTTTGTTTTCATTTTGGGGACCCAATGCCAATATTGCCTCTAGC
>NZ_CAXBOC010000195.1:0-9136 GCF_963976465.1 uncultured Cyclobacterium sp.
ACTAGTTTTTTCACTAGTTGTTAAATCTGCATACTGTTTCCACATAATTGATTTCCCCCATGGTAAGACCAGAGCCTAATATTAAAAACTCAGCTTCAAGATCATCCATTCCTATAATATTTGGCATGGTCAATACCTGATTGCCCAGGCCATCACCTACCACTAAATCAATTTTGGAGCCTTTGGGAATCTCCAAACCTTCCTTAATTTCTCTGCCCCTGTATTTTTGTTTTAATACCGCATTGTGGCCAATATCCGGAACATATACAATATCTCCCCTCACCAAACCAAAGTTAGCTATTATTTCTTGGGCATTTTTCAGCGGTGTATTGACCAAGTTAGGCATCTTGATCAAAGGTGCATTTTTTGCATTCAGGGTAACATATATTTTACGCTCTTGTTTTACTTTTGCCCCCGGCTTTGGGTTTTGCTTTAATACCACTAGAGGCTCAGCTTCAGCTACAAACCCACTGTCTAAAGTAACCTCCATAATAAGGTTCCTTCCTTCTAAATATCCTTGAACTTCATCATAATGAAAGCCCTCTAAATCCGGAACAGTAACCGATTCCCCATGATGGGTATAACTCGGTAAATAAATTTGGAAAAAGGTAAACAATAGCCCAAAGGTAATGGCTAATATGATCAACAGGTGAATACCTATTTTCTTAATACCTACTTTAAAATCACTCATAATTTGTCTAATGCAAGATTTGATCCAACTTTTTAGGATGTCACCTTTTTTTCATTTGAATACTTATGCAAATTAATGCTATAATTTAAATCTTATAAATTACAGCTCAAATTTTTCTAAAAGAACTATCCCTTCCTATTTCATTATCATCATTGTAAAACCAATCTTTTTGTCAGAAGAAAATCTTCTCCCATGATTTTTACGATAAACAAACCGCTACTCAAATGTTCCTTCCCAAAACTATACGTTTGATTCAATGTATTGGGAAAGGTAATATCGTAAGCTTTCTGCCCGGATGTACTGAAGAATTGAATGGTTATGTCTTCATAATCCTGTAGGTTAAAGGTAATATTGAATACATCCTGAGCGGGATTTGGGTAAATCAAGCTCTGGTTTATTTCAGGTACTACAGGGTCAGGATTATCGGACAAGTACAATGAAATATTGTCTACCTGTAGTACTCCTTCAGAATCTTCTTCATTTTGTACTTTAAAATATATCCTAACTTTTTCTTCCCCCGCAAAGTCATTCAAGTTGACAAAGCTGTGTTGGCTTGCTTCATCCGATCCATTGGAACCTATTTCCTTATTGAGCGCTTCACCTGTCACCTCCCACACCTTTTGTCCCGTTTGACCTCCATCTGTGCTCACCAAAATTGAAAAACCGGAAATACCCTCTGTGGAAAAACCATCTCCTCCATAATCAAATATTAAACCGGCCCTACTTGTTCCATCAAGTGAGAATTCAGGTGAAACCAACCAATAGGCATTGTTGGATTCCATTCCGGACAATACAGCTTGATTTTCTCCTGATATAGAAGACACTTGCCATGAAGGCAAATTATTTTCAGGATTGATGCTTAGCCAGTCATCAAGTTGGCCGGAATCAAAATTTTGACGCCAAGGAGCTAATATACTTACCTCATTCTGAATAAAATACCTGGTCATTTGGTCTCCGGAGTCGTCGTTCTGGTCAAAATTAGGCATTGAAACCTCATAGGTTACCTGATTTAAACCAGGATCAAAGGAATTGTCCAATTCCACGGAGATGGAGGATCCCGGTGAAAGGCTGACACCTTCTATCAAATTGGAATCTCCTGCACCTTTATTTAGATAAAAACTGGACACGGATAGGTTCCCATTATTGGACAAGGTCAATATATCCGATACCTGTGCTCCATTTACTACTGGCAAAGGTTCTTCCACAGCATCTATCTCCACTTGGTAAATTAAGTTTTCCTCAGTGCTCAGGTTAATGTTTTTAATGAAAATATTATTTCCATACCCATTGATTGACACAAAAGCAAGGCGCACATCACTTTCTCCGGCATAGGCACTGAGGTTGACCAATTCTTTTCTAAACTGTTCCTCAGTACTTGGTACAAATTCATTGGAGGAAACACCGACTGTTCCAAGAATATTGCCTGACTTGTTATAAGGAGCTGTCAATAGATTAAATGTATTGCCACAATCAGTGGAAACAGCAACAATAAGCGACTCACTGTAGGCGCTATTTGAAAAAGGTGAATAGGCCAAATCAAATGACAGCTGTGGATTTTGTAAACCGGACAGGTCAAAAACCGGACTAATCAAATAATCCAATTCACCTTGACCATTGTAATCGAAACCATTGAGCAGGAACACCTCGCTGGAGCTGCCGTCGATCGGAAGATCAATTGGCGACCAGGTATAGGATTGGTCCTCGTTGATGTATTCCCAACCGGAAATCACACGGTGTCCGGGGTAGGAATAAGGCAGAACTGCCGTGGCCGGCAAATTGGTAGTAATACTTTGAAAATTATTTGACTGGTCTTCATCTTCGGCATCATTCACCAATAAAATCTCTGCTCCAAATGTATTGCTGCTGCCACTTAAGAAAATTTCATCAAAGGCAAGTTGTGCAGATTCTCCCAAGGCAATGTTTACTTCAAAATTTTTCGTTTCTTGCGCTGCCCCATTTAGCTGAATACTAGCCTTAATTTTGGTGACCGTTTCCTGTCCTGCATTTACTACTTCGATGACAGGAGTAATGGTATTGCTACAGCGATAATTCGACGGTGAAATGATCTCAGTAAGTTCAATATCATAACTATAAATTTGTGGGTCTGATAGTGCCCTGCTACTGAGTAAAGAGGCTCTCCTGGGGCTATAGGTCAATATTACATCCATGCGCTCCACCTGTCCTACAGTAAAGAGGCTCATGCATCGATCCGGTGTATAATCCATGAAATTTTCCACCATATCTCTGGAATCACAAGTAAATCTAGGAGTAACAATACAAGTATTGTTAGATTGGCTTTGCAGTGGAGTATCAGCCACATAATCGTCAACTTCACAACCTCCATCACCCCAGGTATGCCTGAGGCCTAAAAAATGTCCCATTTCATGAGTGGCGGTCCTTCCTTTGGAGTTTTGAGAAACATTGTCAATGCTTCCGAAATAATTATAATCAATGGCAACCCCATCGGTCTCTCTGGTCACAGTAGGGTTGCTTAAACCTTCCAATTCGTTGGAAATAGGGAAACTGGCAAAGCCTATTGTGGGTGGGGTCAGCGGCATTACCCAAATATTAATGTATTCTTCAGGTGCCCAAGAGGCAAGTTGACCTACCAAAGCCGCATCATTTAATCCATAAGTATCTTTTGGTCCTTCCACCCTATTGATCCCATTAGACGGCATGCCTTGGGGATCTTGTTTGGCCAAAACAAATTCAATCCCTGCACTTGAGGCAACATCTAAAAATTCCGTTGGGGTATTGGTAGTGAAATCAGAATTTTGCATTTGAAAATCCTCATTCAATATTCTTATCTGATCTAAAATTTGTGCATCAGAGATATTTGCCCCTACACCAATCGCTTCTCCATGATGGATCACATGAATAACCACGGGTAGCTGTCTAATTTCATCGGCAAGTGTGCGGTTCCCCTCACTTTCCAACCTTAATTGCTCTCCTTTGGCCGCTACCCATCCTTCAAAATAAGCTTTGGAGCCAAAATAGCCCAGAGACTGTGCTTGCTTTTCTTCAAAAAAAACGGTGGCGCATTGTTCCAATGATCGGCCTTCACTGTCGGTAATTGCTTCATTTTGACCTAAAGCAATATTTCCACCCCCTATAAAAAAGAATTGCACTGATACTAAACATAATATCAGTGCATTATAATATTTAATCATATTTTAAATAATAAGTCAGGCTACTTCAATATTTACGGCTTCAACCCTAATGATTTCAGGTATTGCCTTTTTTATCGCTTCTTCTACACCGGCCTTAAGCGTCATGGTAGACATGGGACAAGAACTACAAGCCCCTGTAAGTTCCAACTGAAGCACCATATCTTCGGAAAGGTCTACGATCTTCACATTTCCACCATCTGCTTCTAAATAGGGCCTGATCGTATCCAGCGCCTTTTCAATTTGATCTTTGTATTGATCCAACATTGTCTTTAAACTTTAACCTGTACTACTTCTGTTTTACTTGCAGCAGCATTTCTGATGGCTACTTGTCTTGCTACACCTTCTGCAAAGTTGCCGAAAGCTTCTGCCATTACTCCCTCCTTCAACACTGCCGGATAACCACTGTCTCCACTTTCTCTGATGCCTTGAACCAAAGGAATTTCCCCCAAATAGGTAACGTCATATTTTTCAGAAAGTTTGCGTCCGCCTCCTTGTCCAAATATATAGTACTTATTGTCAGGTAGTTCGGCAGGTGTAAAGTAAGCCATATTTTCTACAACTCCCAATATAGGCACATTGATCTGGGCTTGCTTAAACATTGTTAACGCTTTGGTAGCATCCGCCAAGGCCACTTTCTGGGGTGTGGTAACAATTACAGCACCGGTAACGGGTAAGGTTTGAACCATAGTAAGGTGGATATCTGAAGTTCCCGGAGGCAGATCAATCAGCAGGTAATCCAATTCTCCCCATTCCACATCTCCAATAAACTGCTTCAAAGCAGAACTTGCCATCGGACCTCTCCAAACAACTGCATTTTCTGCAGGAGTCAAAAAACCTATGGACATCAATTTTACACCATACTGCTCTATGGGAATGATAATGTTTTTGCCATTCACTTTTTTGATGGCAGGTTGCTCCCCTTCTACATTAAACATTGTAGGAACAGAGGGACCAAAAATATCTGCATCTATCAAACCTACTTTGGCCCCTGATTTGGCCAAGGCAACGGCTAGATTAGAGGAACAAGTACTTTTCCCTACCCCGCCTTTGCCTGAGGCGATGGCAATGATATTTTTAACATTTGGCAATAAGGGTGCATCATTTCTGACTGTAGTTACATTTGAAGTCATCAAGATATCTGCCTTTACATCCTCGCCAAGTGCTTTTTTTAATGCCTCTTCACAGTTCATCCTGATCAACTCCTTTAAGGGACAAGCCGGGGTGGTGAGCACCACCTTAAAAGAAATCTTTTGGTCACTAATAATTTCCAAATCCTGAATCATACCGAGGGTCACCAAATCTTTTTTTAGATCAGGGTCCTCCACTGTAGATAGGGCCTGTAAAACTTTTTCCTTAGAAATATTCATTCCTGATTTTTGATTTTTATGCAATTTATAGCTAATCCTCCGTTAATAAAATATTTTCATGCTTTATGGCGGGATTTGTCCTTGCTAAACTTACTTTAATTTTAAAAGATCTTGCCTTTACCGTTATCACTTCAGAGAAATTTTTCACCGTCACAATATGCCTTTATTATTTAAAGTACAATTTGTCTTGAAGATAGCCAGCTTTTGTATCAAGCCAAAGGTTGGCGTTTCAGCAAGTGCCTGTATTGTGTTAGTTTTAAGATCTTTTAACCCTTTGTAGCGAAATTCACTTAACTTCTCAACTATTAAAAGGCCAAAATAGTTTCTAATTTTGAAGGAGTACTGTCCAAAGAATTCTCGTTCATAAAGCTTATCTTTACACTTCGATAAAAAACTATGGCCATATCTAATCAAACAACGGACAAGGTAAGAGAGCGGGTAGACATTGAAGAAGTGGTCAATGACTATGTCACCCTGAAAAGAAAGGGACAAAACCTTTGGGCTTGTTGTCCTTTTCACCAGGAAAAGTCCCCTTCTTTTTCCGTTTCCCCTGCCAAACAAATTTACAAATGCTTTGGTTGTGGTAAAGCCGGCGACCCTATACAGTTTATCATGGACATTGAAGGGGTGGGCTTTCCGGAAGCGATCAAGCATCTGGCCACAAAGTATGGCATTGAAATAGAGGAATTTTGCTAAAGATTTTTTTCATGAAAACCTTCAATCCGGGGAAGGAAAATCCATTGGTCTTAGTTATTTAAAAGAACGTGGGTTTGATATCGCCACCATAGAGAAATTTGAACTGGGCTATTCACTAGATGGTTGGGATCATTTATTGAATAAAGCCAAAACCTCGGGCTTTGAGGAGACCAATCTCCTGAAGGCAGGGCTGATCCTCGAACGTGAGAACAAGCCCGGCAATTATTATGACAGGTTTCGAGGGCGAGTGATGTTCCCTATTCATAACCTGAGCGGAAAGGCCATTGCTTTTGGAGCGAGGATAATGACTCAGGACAAAAAGCAACCCAAATACATCAACTCTCCTGAAACGGCCATTTACCATAAGAGTGATGTACTCTATGGAATCTATCAGGCCAAACAAGCCATTCGCCAAAAGGAAAACTGCTACCTCGTAGAAGGCTATACCGATGTAATCTCCATGCACTTGGCTGGTGTGGAAAATGTGGTTGCTTCTTCAGGCACCTCACTTACTGAGAATCAAATAAAGTTAATCAAGCGATTTTCTGATCAGGTCACTGTATTGTATGATGGAGATGATGCCGGTATCAATGCTTCTTTGAGGGGTATAGACATGTTGTTGGAAGGTGGACTGAACGTGAAGGCGGTGGTCTTCCCCCCCAATGAAGATCCGGATAGTTTTTCCCGAAAAGCCGGAAAAGAGGGTTTCCAAAAGTTTCTTGAAGCCGAAGAAAAAGATTTTATTCATTTTAAAATTGACCTGTTCACCAAAGGGGCGGCAGATGATCCCATAAAAAAAGCAGAAGCCATTCGGCAGGTAGTATTAAGTATTTCCAAGGTTCCGGATCCGATTATTCGTTCCGTATACGCAAAAGAATCGGCCAGGCTCCTGGGTATGGAAGAGGACATCTTACTCACAGAACTCAATCGCCAATTACTAAAAAATCAACAAAAGAAAAGCCCATCAAAATTCCAGAAAGCGCCTGAATCCAGCCCTATTGAGCAGCTACTTCCCGGCACACCGGCGGAAGAAACGAAGAAAACAGGACCAAGAACCATAAAGGAAGAGCGCGAACTTGTAAGGATTCTAATCAACTATGGTTTTGAGATGGTTTCTGAGGAAATGCATGTGTGTGAATACCTGCTGGAGGAAATAAAAGACCTGAACTTTGGTACACCCATTTACCAAGAATTGCTCAACCATTATAAAAATGCTTTGAGGGAAGGCACCATACCCAAATTCGATTATTTCTTAAAAATTCAAAACCCTCAATTGAAGACTGAAGTGATAAACATGGTGGCCCCAACCAGAGAAATTTCTCAAAACTGGGAATCAAAGCATCAAATTTTTTCCAGAAGGGAAGCCGATGATCTTCCGGAAACCACCTATAAAACCTCATTAAAGCTTAAAAGTGCCTATTTAAAAAGGATGCGTGATGAGCTTGAGGAAAAAATCAAGTTAGGGAAAGAAGAGGAATTAGAGGAATTATTGACCATGCATATGGAACTTACGCAGTTAAAATCCAAAATAGATCGTGAATTAGGTAATGTAATCCCTTCCAGGAATTAAACTAATATTTTGTAAAAAGGGTTAGTAAATAAATAATCGTAATTTTGTGATTACATATTAAATACTTTAAAGAATAAAATGAAAGATACAGTTTATCTTGATCCAATAGAAGACGCGATTGCAGCAATAAAAAACGGTGAAATCATTATTGTGGTAGATGACGATGACCGCGAAAATGAAGGGGATTTTATTTGTGCAGCAGAAAAAGTTACCCCGGAAATCATCAATTTTATGGCCACTCATGGTCGTGGGTTAATTTGTGCTCCTTTGGTAGAAGACCGATGTGAAGAGCTAGGGTTGGAGTCAATGGTTGGTACCAATACTGCAGCTTTCGAAACCCCTTTTACTGTATCTGTAGATTGAGAAGATCAGGGCATACAGAAGCAGCCATTGATCTGGCCCGTCTCGCCGGCTTACAACCTGCCGGGGTACTGGTAGAAATCATGAATGAGGATGGCACCATGGCCCGTCTTTCTGACTTGGTGCATGTGGCCAAAAAATTTGATTTAAAACTGATATCCATAAAAGACCTAATTGCTTATCGACTGAAGAATGATAGCCTGATAAAGCGAGAGATAGGCGTGGAAATGCCTACCGAATTTGGCAATTTCAAATTGATTGCTTACAAACAAACCAATACCAATGAAACCCATATGGCCTTAATCAAAGGTGAATGGAAAGAGGGCGATACGGTGATGGTAAGGGTTCATTCTTCTTGTATTACAGGAGATATCTTTGGCTCTTGCCGCTGTGACTGCGGACCACAGTTGCATGAAGCCATGAAGATGGTAGAAGAAAACGGCAAAGGTTTGGTACTTTACATGAATCAGGAAGGACGAGGCATCGGTTTAATCAATAAGTTAAAAGCCTATAAATTGCAAGAAGAAGGAATGGATACCGTGCAAGCAAATTTGGCACTTGGTTTCCCAATGGACAAGCGGGATTATGGTGTAGGGGCTCAAATTCTTAGGGATTTAGGCGTATGCAAAATCCAATTGATTACCAACAATCCAACCAAAAGAGTGGGCCTTTCAGGTTATGGTTTGGAAATTGTGGATACGGTGCCTCTAGAGATTAATTCCAATCCACATAATGAAAAATACCTGATGACCAAGAGAGATAAAATGGGGCATCAGATTCTGAAAAAATAGTTTTTGGTGATATTATTTCATAGGTCATTCAACACAAAATGATTTTTTTTCGTTATTAGTGTAGAATCAAAATAGAATCTGTCATGAAAAGATCCATAAATTTAATTTTGTGCTTGTTTCTTATCACCGGTGTTTCCATGGCGCAGGAATTCCCTTCCCAGGTTTGGCATCCGGGAAAAGTCTTCCTGACCTCCGGGCAAATGTTTGAAGGAAAGGTAAAATATGATTTGGATGCAAATGTTGTATTGGTACAAACCAATACTGTGGAAACCTTTAGCTCTGCCTCTATCACCTATTTCGAAATTTTTGACGAAGTATATGGTGGAATCAGAACTTTCTATAGTCTGCCCTATGCATTAAATTCAGATTATAAAACCCCAATATTCTTTGAGGTGCTAACTGAGGGAGAAGAAATTACCCTGCTATGTAGGGAGTTTATTACCACAGACAATCGAGGTTATAACTCCTATGGCATGAGAGGAATGTACATG